>CADCHW010000012.1:0-9747 GCA_902801245.1 uncultured Ruminococcus sp. | reverse complement strand
CGAGGATAAACCCGAAGAGGTAAAAGCCGAAGAGAAAACCGAGGATAAACCCGAAGAGGTAAAAGCCGAAGAGAAAACCGAGGATAAACCCGAAGAGGTTAAGACCGAGGAGAAAACGGAAGATAAACCCGAAGAGGTTAAGACCGAGGAGAAAACGGAAGATAAACCCGAAGAACCCAACAAAAACTCCGACGGTATTCAAGTAGAAAGTATCAATGCGGACGGCAATAAATCTCAGTCTGATGATGAGTTTGAAGATGATGACGAGGAATTTCAGTTTGAGGAAGATTATGTCTTTGACGAGTCGGACGATGACGACGACCTTGAAGAACTTGCAAATCTCGATGACGTGGACGACTTCAAAAACTTAGAGGGTCTTTTCAATACTTCTCAGCAGCCGAAAGATAAATCCCCCGAGGTCAAGCCGGAGGAAATTTACGAGGAGAAAAAAGAGGAGAAACCGACAGAGGTTAATGCCGAAAACGGCAGTGACGAAAATTCCTCAGAAAATAAAGTCCCCGAAAATTCAGGGGGATCCAAAGCGGAGGAAAAATCCAACGCTGCGGAAAACAAAGACGAGCCACAGCAGGATAAACCGTCCGAAAATCAAGAATTACAGCCCGAGGAAAACCCCGAGAGTAAATCCAAAATTTCGGAGAAATCCGAGGAAAGCTCCGTTGACGAAAAGCATGACGGGTTTGTTGATATATCTTCAAATTCGGGCAGCGGTGAGAGCAAAGCCGATAATGTAAAGAAAAAGGCAGGTTCGGCATTCGGTAAAATCAAATCTGCGTTTGTGAAATCCAAAAATAAGATTGTCGAGATATGGAACACCAAGGAGGACGGTACGGTTGAGGGAAAGGATAAACCCGAAACAATATCCGTTACACCTACAGACCCGACACCGACAGTCACGGAAAATACAGAGCCTGTTACCGAGAAATCGGAAACAGTCAAGGATAATGTCATTGATATAACACCCGTTACAAGCGAGAATAAATCCGAAACCGATACTTCCGGCAAGTACGGCGATGTATTCGAGAGCGATTCGGAGAATACCGAAATCACACCTGCAAGCAGTGACGGTACAGATGTTGTCGATATTTCCGAAAACAGCGTTTCAGCCGAGAATAACCCACATGCTAAAATCATTCCCATGAAAGTTATCAAGAATGAGAATGCGGCGGTTGTTCCGATTGACAGGGAAAAGGTTCGTGAATCGTTAAGCGTTATCGAAAGTGACAAGACACCCTCCGAGCCTGATATTCTCACCGATGAACAGAAACATCAGCTTGAAATGAACAAGAAAGTTCTTGAGAAAGTCAAGCAGTATGAGGAGGAAACAGCCGAAAGACGTGAGGAACTCAGAAAGGCGAGAGCCGAGCGTTCCGCAAAGGATTACAACAAAGCTTTCGGCACGGTTGACCCGATTACCGAAATTGAAATCGATAACTATATAGATACAGACCAAGGAGATTTTATCAAGGTTAAAGCAGGTAAATTCACAGAGTCGGTCAGAAGCGAGTATGAGTTCTATGTCGGATATACAAAGCTTAAGGACGTTGCACGCAAGCAAACCAAGGCTGAGCCTGTAAAGTCTAAGGAAGAACCGCAGATACCCTTACAAAGCATACCGCCTGTAAAGCCTGCCGCCGCAGAGAAAACCAAGCTTGACGAGAGCAGCTATGCGGAGTTTTCCGAGGATAAATTCGCAAAAAGCCGTGACAGACTTGAAAGCATTTCAAAACGGCTTGACTACAAGGATTCCAAACACCCCGACATTCTGGAGTACAGAACAGAGGACGATGCCGTTAAAATAAAAAAGGTTCTCCAAGAGAATCTGAAAAAAGCGAAGATGCAGTGGAATGTTTCTATCGGACTTACGTTTGTTATGTTTGTGCTTTGCGGTATAGGCGGTGCGTTCGGTGTGGGTTCGGGAGAAATCGCAAAGGAAAGCTCGCTGAGAGGTTTTGCATTTGTGAACCTTGCAATTTATGCAGCTATGCTTTACAATTGCAGAGATATCATTGTGAAAGGCTTGCAGCCCATTAAAAAGATAAAATCGAATTCCGATACGGGTTATGCGATTGCGGCGGTTGTAACGGCGTTACAGTCGGTGATTGCACTTATAACCCCAACACCGTTCTTCCGTCAGGGATTGAATGTTTACACTCTTGTTGTTATGCTTGCACTTGCTTTGAACACTTTGGGCAGACAGCGTAACGCAGACAGAATTTCTTCAAACTTCCGCTTTGTATCGGATTCATCTCAGAAATATACGGGTAAATTCTTCCACGACCAGAGAATGGTTGCCACACTTCTGAGCGGTACGAGAAACGATAAATCGGAGCTTGTATTCCAAAAGAAAACAGCTTTCCTTAAACACTTTATGAAGCTATCTCATTCACCCGACCCGGGCGAGGATTTGGCGGATAAATTCTCACTGCCGACTATAGTGTTCTCCGTAATGATAAGTATTGTGTATTTGTTCCTTTCAAAGAGCTTTGCCGATACAATTTCCGTACTCAGCATAATGCTTTGTGCGGCTGTGCCGATGTGTTCAAAGGCACTGGGAGCAGTTCCGCTTCATAAGCTTGCGAAGAATTCGCTTGCAAATCAGTCAATGGTTGTAGGCTATCAGGCAGTTGACAGCTTCTCCGAAAGTGCCGCTGTTATGCTTGACGCAAAGGAGCTTTACCCCGAGGGTTCTGTTCACCTCAACGGTATAAAAACCTTTGATTCAAGACGTATTGACGAGGCAATGCACGCAGCGGCTTCTGTCATTATCACGGCAGGCGGAGCTATGGCAGGAATGTTTGACGGAATTATCCAAGGGGATAAGCTTGAAAATCTTCCGCCTGCGGAGAATGTTATCTATGAGGACGGAAAGGGTCTTATAGGCTGGGTAAACAACGAGAGAATTTTCATAGGAAACAGACAGCTTCTCCGTTCGCACGACATTGAAACAATGAGTGAGGAATACGAGGAGGAGCAGAGAAGCGACGGCGACGAGATACTTTACCTTGCGTGTGCGGGTGAGCTTGTGGCAATGTTCATAGTAGGCTACAGTGCGAACAGAAGAGTTGCCGATGCTTTAAGACGTATGGAAGCAAACGGAATGAGTATGCTTATCAGAACAACAGATGTCAATATTACGGCTGAGAGAATTGCGAAAGATTTCGGAGTATCTCACAGAAGCATTAAAATTCTTGAGCAGAAAAATTCAAATGTTGTCCGTGACGAAATGATTGGCAAGGAGAAATCCTCACCGGCATTTGTTGCGACAAAGGGCGGAGTTACATCGTTCGGACGTGCGGTGAGCGGCTGTATTCAAACTAAGAGAAATATTTCTTTGTCGCTTGCGGTACAGGTGTTCGGAGTTTTGTTGGGACTTTTGATAGTTACGGTTATAGCGTTGGTATCGGGAGTTCATCATATCGGAGCAATACAGATGTTCTTCTTCTATTTGTTCTGGGCAGCGGCAGTTCTTGCAGCACCTCCCATTATACAGAAATTTCAAAAATACTAAGCGGACAACGTCCGCAGGAAACACGAGGCGGACAATGCCCGCTGAAAACATGGGAAGATAGTCCTCTTTATCCTTACTTCATGAACCCGACAAATAGTTTATCTAATGAATTAATTTTAGATTATTCTATTATGGTTGTTTTGTGTTTAATTGTATAAATAAAATGTGATTTAGTAATAGCCAAACTTTTGTTATTCATAAAGTTTGGCTATGCAATTGTTAAGGTATTCAAAAAGCAGGTCAAAAATTTCCTGTTTAAATTAACTGTCGGTCGGGTAATAGAATTACGAACTATTCATAACTATCTTCACGTATTAAAAAAGGAGAAAAAATATGTTAATAGCACCATCATTTTTATCGTGTGATTTTTCAAAGCTCGGCGAGGAGCTTGTGAGAATGGATAAGGCAAAAGCCGATTTGATTCACCTTGACGTTATGGACGGTCACTTCGTTCCGAATATTACTTTCGGTGCTCCTGTTATCAAGTGGGCAAGACCCTACACAAAGCTTCCGTTTGACGTTCACCTTATGATTAGCGAACCTCACCGCTATATTAAAGACTTTGCGGACGCAGGTGCGGATATAATCACGTTCCACGTTGAGTGCGACAGCGACATTAACAAAACACTCGACTTGATTGAAAGCTATAATATAAAGTCGGGTCTTGTTATAAAGCCGAACACTCCGGCAAGTGCGGTCTTTCCGTATATCGACAGGCTCTATATGGTGCTTGTTATGACGGTTGAACCGGGATTCGGAGGTCAGTCGTTTATGGCTGATATGCTGCCTAAAGTTGCCGAGATTAAAGAGTACGCAAAAAGCATAGGCAAGGAAATCTTAGTCGAAGCGGACGGCGGAATAAACGGGGAAACAATAGGAGCATGTGCAAAAGCAGGAATTGACATTTGCGTTTCGGGTACGGGTGTATTTAAAGCAGAGGACGCAGCAAAGGCAATTTCGGAGTTAAAGGAGATAAAATGAAAGCAACCGATTTGAAAAAATGTCTTTCGCAAATGACTAATGCGGAGCTTATCGACCTGATTTGCAAGCTAAACAAGAACAGCAAGGAAGTTCAGTCTATGCTTGATGTTGAGTTCGGCGGAAATGAAGCGGAGGATAAGCTTGTTCTTGAATGCAAGGAGAAAATTGAGAAAGAAATTTTAGGCAAAAAGCTTTCTCTGAAAAATGCAAAAAAGGTTATCAGTGACTTTAAAAAGGTTTGCAGGAATAAGGAGAACTATGCCGAGCTTCTGTTGTATTATGTGGAGTGCGGTATGTCATTGATAGAACAATACGGCGATATATACGAAGCATTCTATACAAGTATGGAAAATACATTTGGAAGCTTTGTTAAAGAAATTAATAAATTTCCCGATGACAGGTATTATCAAAATGTGAGCGACAGAATTGAAAATATAATAAAGACTGCAAAAGATTACTCACTTGATTTGATACCCTATGAGTGGGCTGCCGAAATTCGTTGGCGACCCAATGATGAAGAGGAATAAAAGCATAACAAAAACCGCACAAAGTGATAATGCTTTGTGCGGTTATACTCTAAATCTAAAAGATTTAGCATTTTAAAGTTTGGTCAAGCTTTTTAAAGCTTGCGGGGTGCAGGGGCAGAGCCCCGCTCGCTGACGGAACAAATTATTGTAGAAAACTAAACTACCCTCAGCGAAATGAGATAAACTATCAAAGAAAAACAATAAAAAAACAATCAAAAAAACAAAAATTCTCCACCCAAACAAAAACAGGCAACAGCGTAGCGAATTGCCGGTCGAAGAAAGAAAAGTGATAAATCTTAATGCTTGTGAGTATAAATTATATTTTTATATTCAATTATCGAAATACATATCAACTTTACTTTTATCCATATTCTCACCGATAACTATTATAATTTCTTGACCGTTTTCAATAGGATTTACTTCAATATTGTTATGAGTTGCGTTAAGCTCAAACCAACTGCCGTTATCGAGTATAAACCCTTTAATTCTGAATACACCCGAACAGGTGTCGAAAATTTTACGAATGTTTTCACGGAGAGTTTCCACAGTCATTTTAACGTTCAAATAATAGTACGAACTGTAACCGTTATCCTCCGAAAGAGCTTTTACATAGTTTTCCGATACATAGCCGCTTTCGGAGATACTTTTAAAATCCTCGTCGGTGAAGTTGTTCCAGTCCTTAACGGTGATTTCATCTTGAAGCTGTCGTTTGCAGCGAAACTTTTTCAGAGAACTGTTGATGTGGTTTACAGTGTCGGAAATTTCATCGCTTGAAGCATTCTGAGTTTTGCTGAGAATTATTCTGCCTGCATTAGCCGTCTGAGATGCAAGAAGATACTCCGACTGTTCGGAAAGATTGTTTTCAAGCTTTGCGTCTACAATCGCAATTACACTTCCCGATTCGTACCAGCGGTCGAGCGGTTCTTCGTACAAAACATCAAAAAATTCGTCAACATCGAAGATTCCCGAGGGTTCAATAAGAATGCGGTCGTAACCGCCCATACCGAAAGCGATTAGCTTTGTTTTGAATCGTCTTTTGTGACAGTCGGCGTCACAAGCACCGGCAACGGTTTCAATGTAACAGCTGTCGCCTTGAAGCTCCTGCAAAAGCATCATATCAACATTGACAGCTCCGAAATCATTTTCGAGTATACCTATTTTATTGCCTTGCCGAATGAGATAGTCGGCATATTTTTTTATGAATGTTGTTTTTCCCGAACCTAAAAATCCGGTTATTAAATCGACTTTAATCAATCATTAACTTCCTTTCGGTATATGCGGATATTCAAAGAGCCTTATAAATTTTCGTTCTATTTTACAAACTTCCGTCAATTGATGACTGCAACAATTACGCATTAAAAATCATCTGCCTGTACGGTTGAAATCAAATCGTAGGTTATCTTTCTTTGACCGGCAATTCGCTACGCTGTTGCCTTTGTTGGTTTGTGTCGGAAGATAGTATTTTATGTGTGTTTTTTTGTTTTCTTTGATAGTTTGTTTAGTTTCGCTGAGGGTAGTTTATTTTTCTTTGAAAATTGGCTTCGTCAGCGACAAGGACTCTGCCCTTGACCTGCAAGCTTTGAAAAGCTTGACCAAACTTTAACAGGCTTCGCAACAGTACAGCTACAAAATCATCTGCAAAACAAAGTTTCCCTAAGGGCACAAATCTTGTCCGCAAGACATACAATCCAAGCCTCACGGCACTTTGGCGGAAAGGGTACAAGCGGAAACATATGATGTACTATAATGTCGCATTCACGGGAGGTCAGTTCAAAATCCTCCTGTGCATTTCTGAGAGCCGTTGACGGGTGAGTGAATCCGTGCCACCTGTGGGCGTCGTTGTCGGTGTCGTGCCAGTCGTACAAAAAATAGTCGTGAAGCAAAGCACCACGGATAAGAGCCTTTTTGTCTACCTTTATATCAAGAAAATTTGCTATTCTGATACTCATAACCGCAACGGAAAAACAATGAGAGTAAACACTGATTTTCCCGTGCTGAATGAAACCCTTGGTCAGATGAAAGCGAGATGTGTTTATAAGTTTGTCTGCCGTTTCGGAAACATCGGCATAGCGGTTTGTTATTTTTCCGACCATTGCTGTCACCCTCTTTAATAAAAAAATACTTTAGAATTAGTATAACCTAATTATGTCGATTTTTCAATAGATTTTGGAAAAAATTTATTATATTACAAAAATGTAATTTTATTCAATTCTTTCAAAACCGTTAGATTTAAAAAAGAATTATGTGATATAATTGAATTAGAATGAGGAGTTAGAAATTTCTGTTCCCCTAAAAAGCAAAACAATTACGTATTATCTCAATTCGCCCCATAATTCTATCAATTCACAACTTTTTTACAGGATTTTCTTTTGTGTGTGATATTATGGGTGTATAATATCCTTGACATTCATTGTGCCGAAATGTTATATTATTTATACAAATCTTAAATCATTATCTGCATTGGAAAGAAAGGATAATATATTAAATGAATATAAAAGAAAAATCAAAACCTGATTTAGGAGTGCTTACAAAATTTCTGTTTGTCATATATTTAATTGTCTTGACATGGGCGATTCTTTTTAAATTCAAGCTTAATATTCACGAGCTGAACGGTCGGAGAAATTTGCTTATTAAAACGTTTTTCCTCAATCGCAGCCGCTTTTATAAAGCCGATTTTTGCTCAAATTTGTTTGCCTTTGTTCCGTTCGGGATTTATATATCGGCTTTGAAGCGAGAGGGAAAAGTCGTTCTTAACCTGATTATATCGGTGCTTGTTATGTTTATGACAAGCCTGTTTTATGAAACGTCACAGTATATTTTCCAAATCGGCTGTTCCGATATCAACGATTTGATAAGCAATACCTTGGGGGGAGTTATCGGCATTATAGTATATTACATATTGTATCTTATTTTTAGAAAACGTACAAATACCGTAGTGACTGTTTTGGCATTTTTGGGTACAATCGCTGTGACGGTGTTCGTTGTTATATCCATATTAAACGGCTCTTGTTCTACCTTTCAAAACCAACTTTTGAAACTTTTTAATTCTTAATATAAAATTTCTCTATTGACATTGTATTAGTGTAGTGGTATAATTGTACTATGATAAATAATACAATCGACTGAGATAATGAGCAGTACACTGAAGATAAGCAGTCAATTTTAAAATATAAAAACAGGAGGAGTATTTTATGAAAAAAGTAATCGGTATACTCATAGCAATGATTCTTGTCTTTGCAATCGGCGGTGCAGGGTATTTTTACATAGCTCCGCTTTTTGCGAATGACGATACGTCCGCAGACGCAAGCAAAATTTATGTTCAGAGTGTTGACGAGATTGTAAACGGATTTTCGTTCACAGCAAACCGCTACAGCGGAGTTGTCGAAACTCAGGAGCTTGTAAAGGTGGACGCAGACGTTGACAAAAAAATTAAGGAAACATTCGTTAAAGAGGGCGATTCCGTTAAAACGGGCGATAAGCTTTTTGAGTACGATATTGACGATATGAAAATTCAGCTTGACCAGGATAAGCTTGATATCGCTCAGGCAGAGAACGTTATCAAGGATTACAATGCTCAGATTGAGGCTCTCGAAAAAGAGAAGAAAACTCTCTCCGCAAATAAGCAGATTTCAATTACAAATCAGATTGAGGGCTTGAAGCTCGAAGTCAAAAAAGCAGAGTACAATAAAGAGTCGCTGGAAAAGAGTATTAAAAAGCTTGAAATTTCCGTTAAGAATGCAGTTGTTAAATCTACTGCAAACGGCACGATAAAATCCGTAAACGACGCAGCATCCGACAGCTATATTACAATTGCCTCCGACGGAGATTTCAGAATTAAGGCTATGGTCAGCGAGCTTAACGTTACCGATTTTGTCGAGGGCGAGGATATGATTATCCGTTCACGTATCGACGAAGACCTTATCTGGACAGGCAAGGTTACTTCTATCGATACCGCAAAACCGACCACCGAAAATTCCATTTACAGCAACGAAACAACCACCAAATATCCCGTGTATATTTCCATTGACGATACGTCGGGTCTTCTTATCGGTCAGCACGTTACCGTTGAAATGAATTCGGGGGACGAGATAAAACAAGGTATGTGGCTTGAAGAGGGTTATATCATCGATGCGGACAGCAGCCCGTATGTCTGGAAAGACAACGGAAACGGCATTATTGAAAAATGCAGTATTGAGCTTGGCGAATATGACGAAACTCTCGGCAAGTATGAAATCAAGTCGGGTATTACGCTTGACGACTTTATAGCTTATCCCGAGGACAGAATTGAAGCAGGTATGGAAATAACATATAATGCAGGCAATGATGACCAAGCAGGTATGTCGGACGACGAAATGCCTGATAATATGGATTAAGGGAGGTAATTTTTATGATTCTTGAACTTAACGGAATTTACAAAAATTACTTCACCGATAATTTTGAAGTTCCCGTACTTAAGGATATTAACATATCCGTTGAAGAGGGCGATTATATCGCAATTATGGGTCCCTCCGGTTCGGGAAAGTCCACTCTTATGAATATTATCGGCTGTCTTGACAAGCCGACCTCGGGGCGGTATCTCTTTGACGGAATAGATATTGCAATGCAGAAAGACAATCATCTTTCCGAAATCAGAAATAAGGGTATAGGATTTGTTTTTCAGAACTTCAATCTTCTTCCCCGTCAGACGGCTCTTGAAAACGTTGAACTTCC
>CADCHW010000011.1:24845-54751 GCA_902801245.1 uncultured Ruminococcus sp. | reverse complement strand
GACTGTTTCGGTCTTTTTGACCCAGTTGTGCTTGTCCGAATAAGTGTATTTATATTTCTCTCCGATTTTGCCTGTTGTTTTCAATCCTACCGAATAGCGTAGAATTTCAAGAGCGTCCGAGGAGGATATTTTGTTATCCTTGTCAACATTTGCAATGACTTTCTGACCGTTGGTGAAATCCTCTAAGCCGACACTGTAACGTAAAGCCAATAAAGCATCGTATGCCGTTATGCTTCTGTCGTTGTCAATATCTCCGTAGGTAAGAATTACCGTTGTGTCGCCCGATATGACTAAATCTGTTGTCATACCGTTTGCGGAAATACCGAAAGCGGTTGACGTGATTAAAATGCTTGCCGTCAATACCAACGTTAAAATTGTCTTAAGCTTTTTCATAAATTCACGTTCTTTCTTTATTAATACTCTTATTGAATATAATCATAACACAAACATACTTAAAATGTCAACCAATTAATTTGTAATTATTGGTTTTTTGGCAATCCGAAGTTTTTTACCATTGTGACAGTGAATACCGTAAATTAATGCGTAATTATTTAGTTTTTGACAGTCGGAAATTTTTTATGCTTGTGAAAGGAAATGTCATATTTGCAAAACAAGAGAGAGTTTATGAAAAACTCTCCCCTGTATATTTTTGTACTTTAAGATATCGTAAGTTACTGCACAATTCGATTACTTATCCAAAGGCTTCATTGTGGGGAACAGCAGAACATCACGAATGGACGCACTGTCCGTAAGCAGCATTGCAAGTCTGTCGATACCCATACCCATACCGCCTGTTGGTGCCATACCGTATTCAAGCGAAGTAAGGAAATCCTGGTCAAGCATTTGAGCTTCGTCGTCGCCGCTGTCACGGAGCATAAGCTGATGTTCAAAACGCTTTCTCTGGTCGATAGGGTCGTTAAGCTCGGAATAAGCATTTGCGAGTTCTCTTCTTGTTGCGAAAAGCTCGAAACGCTCAACTATCTCCGGCACACCCTTTTTACGCTTTGTAAGCGGAGAAACCTCAACCGGATAATCATAAATAAATGTCGGCTGAACAAGGTTTTCTTCAACTTTCTCTTCAAAAGCGGTATTGAGGATATTTCCCCATGTGTCGGTAGACTTAACCTCAAGATTAAGCTCCTTTGCAACTTCCTTTGCTTTTTCGGTGTCGCCTATAAACTCGCTGAAATCAACTCCTGTATACTCCTTAACGGCTTCAATCATAGACACTCTCTTGAACGGAAGTGCAAGGCTGATTTGCTCGCCCTGATATTCAATTTGGTCTGTACCGTTTACGGCAAGGCAAGCCTTGTTGATAAGAGTTTCGGTAAGCTCCATCATACCGTTATAGTCGGTGTAAGCTTCGTACAGTTCAATAGTTGTAAACTCGGGGTTGTGCTTAACGTCCATTCCCTCGTTACGGAAAAGTCTGCCGATTTCATACACCTTTTCCATACCGCCTACAATAAGTCTTTTAAGATAAAGCTCGGGAGCAATACGGAGATAGAGGTCTATATCCAGAGTATTGTGGTGAGTTATAAACGGTCTTGCAGCCGCACCGCCGGGGATAGTATTGAGGATAGGAGTTTCAACCTCAATGTAACCTCTGTTGTCAAGCTCCTCACGGATAGTTTTGATAATAAGACTTCTCTTGATAAAAGTATCTTTAACCTCGGGATTCATAATAAGGTCAACGTAACGCTGACGATATCTCAAATCGGTATCTTTCAAGCCGTGATACTTCTCGGGCAGAGGAAGAAGCGACTTTGAAAGCAGTGTAACCTTTTTAGCGTGAACACTGACTTCGCCTACTCTTGTTCTGAACACATAGCCCTCAACACCGATGATATCGCCGATATCCCACTTAAGCAGACCTTTGTAAACGTCCTCTCCGAGGTCGTCAATCTTAGCGAAAATCTGAATTTTTCCGCTTCTGTCGTGGATATCGATAAAGGCAACCTTGCCCTTGCCACGCTTGCTCATAATACGACCTGCAACCGAAACATTGATTTCCTCTGTACTGTCGTTTTCAAGCTTTTCAAAATTCTCTATAATATCCTTAGCATAGCCTGTTCTGTTATAAACGGTAACCTCAAACGGGTCATTGCCCTGTTCCTGCAAAGCGGAGAGTTTATCTCTTCTCACCTGCAAAAGGTCGCCGGTGTTCTTGCTCTGCTGTTCGTTATTTTCACTCATTTTTCTCTTCCTTTCTTTTTTTCTCACGTGAAGATAGTTGTTTTTTGCCCTAACTCTACTACCCGACCGATAGTTTATTTTAGCAGGAAGTTTTTTATACTCGCAAGCATTAAGATTTACCACTTTTCTTTCTTCGACCGGCAATTCGCTACGCTGTTGCCTTTGTTGTTTTGTACGGATAGATACGTTTTTGTATATGCTTTTATTTTTAGCTCTAAAAATAGTTTATTTAGTTTCGCTGAGGGTAGTTTATTTTTCTACAATAATTTGTTCCGTCAGCGAGCAGGACCACTAGGAACACCTGCCAATCAGCTGTCGCCTACGGCTCGGCTTCTTGGGGTGTTCCGTCGCCCGCAAGCTTTGAAAAGCTTGACCAAACTTTAAATGGTAAATCTTTTAGACCGTGAGTATAACACGTGTTTCCTGCGGACGTTATCGTGTAATTTCCAGAATGTCAAGCTCCAGCTGTAAACCGTTCGGCAAGTCAACTGTAACCTTCTCGCCTACTTTCTTGTCAAGCAATGCATGACCTACCGGAGATTCATCGGAAATCTTGTCGTTCTCAGGCTCTGCTTCACTGGCACTTACAATGTTATACACAACCTCTTCTTCCAAAAGTGCATTGAAAACTCTTACCTTTGAACCAATGTGAACATGCTCGTTTGAAAGCTCACTCTCGTCAAGAATTCTGGCATGCTTCAATGTTACCTCGATATCGGCAATTCTTGCCTCCATCTGAGCCTGCTCGTTTTTCGCATCGTCATACTCACTGTTCTCGGATAAGTCGCCGTAAGAACGTGCAAGGGCAATCTTTTCAGCCATTTCTTTTCGTTTAGTGGTCTTTAAATAATCAAGCTCATCTTCCAATGCCTTTAAACCTTGTGCGGTAAGTAAAATTTCCTTTTGCATAAATCATTCCACCTTATAAAATTAATCGTACGCACCGTTTTTGCGGTACTTTCGTTTTACTGCTCTTACTTGAAACAGTAAAGATACATATACATAGTTAATTATAGACATTTATACTCTTTGTGTCAAGGGGATTTTTAAAAGTTGCGGTAAAAAACACTCCGAAAAAATTTTTTTCGGAGTGTATGAAATTAGCGGTATATACAGTGAAAAATGCTGCCGCTTGGATTGTTTTGTTTTTTCTCAGCAATACTTATACTAATTCTATTTTGAGCAGTAGACAAAGTTTTTTAGTGGTTAGTTTGTAGTAGATTATTAATTTCTCATTGAAAAATGTCTGCCGGTTAAAATGAATTATACTAACGAACTTTAAAATGCTAAATCTTTTTGATTTAAAGTATAATTACCCACAGCTTACAGAAGAAGTGGACTTATGTTTTTAGGTTAAAAGTTACTCCCGTTATATCCAAAATTCCCCGTTTCGCTGTAGCTTACGTACATTTCTTCGATATTCAGTACGTTACGCAGAATAGTATTGAATCTTGCCGTGAGTGCATCGTAAGCGTTCGGGTTAGCCTTGCCGTAAACAGTAACGGAAATCATAGCTGTAGGCTTCTCGTTGCTTCCTCTGAAATACAGCGAGCATTTCGGCTGAATGTTCACCATAAGCCAGTTCTCGCTTTTTCCGGGGATAAGTGCAATTGCCTTGCCGAACTCGTCCTTAAGTTCAACTTCCTGCTGCTTTGTAATGTCAATGTTTACTTTACAATCAATGAAAGGCATATAAATGTCCTCCTAAAAATCATTTTTCGTCTGTGTTCTTCTTTGTGATAATATTTTTAAGCTTCATAGCTTTTGAAATCGGATTATTCTTCTCTACAGGTTTAATCTCCGGTTCGTCCTGCTCGAATTCGTGTTCGGAGATAATGTCAACAGGAACATTTCTCTGAAACTCTTGGTCTACCGTGTCGGTTTCGGGAACAAAACTTTCTTCAACATCTTCGGCTTCCGACGCAGGCTTTTCTTCAACGGCTTCACTTTCGCCGAAAACCTCGTTGGTGTCCTCAGCTTCGGAATCACTTTCCTCGCTTAAGGGCGAATCGGAGAAAATAGCATTCTCGATAACCTCAACGTTGTTTGAAAGACCTTGACCCACTGTCAGCACTTCGGCGGACTCGGTTACAATTTCATTAGTTTCGATTGGTTCAACAATCTCTTCGGTTTTTGCAATGTCCGCTTCTTTCTGTGCTTCGGGTACGATAACCTCTGTTGTTTCAATTTCTACAGCCGCTTCTTCAGAAATCTCTTCCGTGGGCTTGTGTGCCTTGTTCTTAAGCTCCTCGGCTCTTTCAACAGCCGTGTCCTTAACCTTAACGGCGGTATCCTTTGCAGTACCCTTAACCTTGGAAGCGGTGTCTACAGCGGTATCCTTAACCTTAACGGCAGTATCCTTTGCCTTTGTAACGATAGGGTCTTTAATCTTCTGGAAGCTGTCCTTAGCCTCGCTCTTGTTAATCTCACGGTTTACAAGCTCCTGCTGAATAACCTCACGGTAAATCTGTTGTGCACGGCTCATACGTTCCTTAGACTGGTCGAGCTTTGTGCAAAGCTGCTGTACGTCCTCGGGAACTTCCTCTCTGAGATTGCGGTACAAATACTTGCCAAGCTCAATATAAACCTGATTGGCAATCTTCTCCTCGTTCTTCATAACGGTAACAAGGCGGCTTTTCTGTGCCTGTGTGGTGGTTTTGTCAACAATAACATCGACAGTTGTTGCTAAGGCTCTCTTAATTTCATTGTAAATGCTCATCGTAAAAATTCTCCTTTTCTATATGTGAAGACAGTTTATAGCTGTGCGGAAAATTATGACCTTTATCGAAAATCGGCTGTCTTCACGAGATAATATTTAGGTGTATTAGCCCGAGCGGCAAAAATCAATAGGCTAATAACCCTATATGTATATATTAACCAAAAAAACGCTCCGGGTCAATATTTTTAAAATTAATTTTTTGAAATTACAATAATGTAACCCGGTTTGTTTACAATATCCCAATTTTTTATAATTATACCATAGTTCATATAAAATGTCAATAAATTTAAATTGTTTTTGTTAAACAGTTTGTGGTTAATACATTATTATGATTAAATTTGAGTAAAAAAATAAAAAACGTATATACAAACCCTTGGTTTTTGTGTTATAATAAAATATATCAGTGCGTTTTTTGAAGAACTTAATGATATTTCCGCAGCAAAGGTCGATATATGTATACTAAAGTTTGAAAAGATTTACCATTTTAAAGTTTGGTCAAGCTTTTTAAAGCTTGCGGGGTGCAGGGGCAGAGCCCTGCTCGCTGACGAAGCCAACTTGCAAAGAAAAGCAAAGTACCCTCAGCGAAATGAGATAAACTATCTAAAGAAAACAATCAAAAAAACAAAAACTCTATACCCAAACAAAACAGGCAACAGCGTAGCGAATTGCCGGTCTTAAGAAAGAAAAACGGTAAATCTTAATGCTTGCGAGTATAAATACCTTTCAGCATTGGAAAAATTGTTTTGAGATTATTTATAATTATTATAAGGAGTGATTAATAATGTCTAATACAGAGATGAAAAAAATATCGTGTCCGAAATGCAACCACGATAATGAAGTTAAGATATTTAAGACAGTCAACGCAACAACCGATCCGCAGTTCAGGGAAAAGCTTCTTGCAGGTCAGCTTTTTAACTTTTGCTGTGAAAACTGCGGCTATGAAGCAACTTTAAGATACCCAATGCTTTACAACGATATGAAGAACCGTTTTATGGTGTATTATATTCCCGAGATTGAGCGTGAGAGGATAAGCGATGAATCGCTTGAAGCGGAGTACAGCGAATTGGGTGACGTGACCCGAAGAATTGTAGGCTCGTTTAACGAGCTTAAGGAGAAAATTCATATTTTTGAATCGGGTCTTGACGACAGGGCAATTGAGATTGCAAAGATTGCACTTAACGACGTTGTAACAAAGAGAACAGGAGAATCCGTAACAGGCGGTTATTTCTCGAAGTACAGTGTTGAAGAGGGCAGTATAGGATTTACGTTCTTTGTGGGCGAGAACAATGAACATCTTGTTCAGACTACAAGAATTGAGATTTACGAGAAGAGTGTGGAGATTGCCAACGGCTATGACATCGACCAATCAAGCAGAAGTTTCCTTTTGATTAACAGGGATTGGGCAAGGAACGCACTTTACAAATATAAAAACAGCAAATAATTATTGTTAATATATAATTATGAGTTGGTTTGATATATCAGATTTTTACGGGTATATAGTTAAAGAAGTAAACCGTATATTATCATAAAGCAGAACAGCCGAAAGAGTATTTCACTTTCTTTCGGCTGTCTTTGTTTATAAATATATAAATATCATCTGCCGCAAGGCACACTTCATTTTACATTACCAGTACTCCGTTGTCGCTTTCAAGAACAATATAAATCTGTTCCTCCAGTCCTGTTTCACAGTTCACGTAAACAAGCACTTTCTCATTACCTGCCGTGCAGTCGAATTCATATGTGAGTACTTCGTTGTTGCCGGCTGTCGGGATAAGTGCCGTTTTACACGAACGGATATTCAAATTATCACTGAGAGAATTTTGTGCAAGCTGCTTTGATATTTTCGGATTTTTAATGTTTCTTTCGGTGTGGTTCATCAGGTAACCTGTGGCACAATAGCTTGCGATTTCGCCTGTTTGCATATTAACTCCGACCTTGATTAAGTCGCTGTAACAAATAACATCATCTTCCGTGTATGCAAAATTAATTGTACATATATTATTGTCAATCAGATAATAGCTTTCGGTAAAATTTTCTTTGAAAATTTTGGTGAGGAATTTTTTCGCCTCATCAAGTGCGTCGTTATAGGAAAGTGTTTTTTTCGGAACTTCGTTTGTATCTCTGAAAATATCGATATATCCGCCGGTTTGAGTAACGGTAATATAGAAATTTCCCCCCGAGAAATTATAAGTCGGAAGATTACCCTCTGTTCTTCCCTCATAGGTTAGCTTGCCCTTGTCAACCTTTGCAAAGTTCGCCGCTATCATCAAAGCCTGCTGTTCGGAAACTTCCGATTTTCCCTCAAGAAATTTCGGCTTCTGCTGTGTGATGTGGTCGGAGAAAGGTCCGTCATAAATCATAGTTGGGTAGTCGGTAAAGCCCTCGTTCATCTCACGGAAACCGCCGTCAAGAGTGAGTTCTTCAGTTTCACTGCCGATTTTCTCTATATTGCCTTTCAGCGTGAGTGTTTTTCCGAGATTAACAGAACCGTCGCCGTAAGCCGCCGCCACGTCCTCGACAGCCGTGTCAAGCTCGCAGGCGTACTCATAGAACTTTTTAAGGTTTTCCTTTTCCTCGTTGGAAAGCTCCTCGTCCTTTGCGATTTTCGACAGGGCAAAGAAAGCGTAATCCCCGACTTGACCCAGATACTTCTGAACAGCCGTTGACTGCTCCACGCTTACGGGCAATTGACTGAGAGAACTTTTCGCACCCTCGCTCATAGTCATAAGCTTTGCGAAAATAGGCTGCTGCTGTGCGGCTGTGTTGGAATACAAACTTTTTTGGAGAGTAGTTTTAATATTGGTTGTGTAGTCGGAGAGATTGTTCAGAGCAAGCTGATACTTGTATTCGGAAGAATTTCTGTAGCGTGAGGTTAGCTTATAGCTGCTGACAGCCGCACCGACTATTAAAAGTCCGACTGCTGCCGAGAATGAAATAATCCTTACCAATGCTCTTTTTGAAAAAGCTCCAATCATAAATTTAAGTACCCCTTTCGGAATTTTTTATTTATGTATATTATTGGCAAGTTTGAAAGGATTATACATTTTGTGCCGAGTCTTTTATACTCAAAATCTAAAAGATTTACCATTTTAAAGCTTGCAAGTATATAAACGAAAGAGAGGGAAGAAGTTACGAATTACGCATTAAACGTATAGTACACTACCAATCCGCAGAATACCGCAGCGGCAGCAAAGAGAAGAATACCGAAAATCCTTACCATTTTAGTAGTTTTTTTAATTTTGTATTTCTGATAAAAATTCTCCGGTGCATACGGCATTATAAGCACGGAAATTCCCATAATTACAAGAGATACCGCCACAATAATATTTCCTATAATCGGAGTAAATACCGCCGCAAGAAGTCCTGCCATAATCGCTATAATTGTAATGACATTAATAATTCCGAATATCTTTTCTCTGTTTCGTCTTTGCTCGTAGAATTTCAAAGCTTTTTCTTCGCAGTCGCTGTCTTTGCAGTACTGCAAATGATAGCTTTCAAGTTCCTTATTACAATATTCACATTTTTTCAAATCTCATTATCTCCTTTTTTTAATACGTGTAGATAGTTTATTTTATCAATAACTTTTATTACCCGACCGATAGTTTTAATTAATGCGGGAGTTTTTGAACGACTTTATCAAGTGCAATAACAGTTATACAAAATACTCTTGGTCGGGTGCATGAAGCTACTATTTAAAAAGACTGCCTTCACGTGTTTCCTGCGGACGTTGTCCGCCGTTGTTCGCCGTTGTCCGCTAAATAAACCCCGACAGATTTTAGGAAAGTCTGTCGGGGAAGTTCAATTTTTAGCTATTTGCGGTTTGATTAAGGCTTATACAGTTTCCCATGCACTCCATACGCTGTAACGTGCGGAATATGTGGAAAGTGTTTCTTCGTATACGCTCTGCTCAACAGGTGTACCGTTTACAAAGTACTTTGTTGTTTCCTCGGAAACCTCGGAGGTAACTGTAGATGTTACTCTGCTTGAAGGTTCATCGTTGTTGTTAGTTGTGCTTGAAGAAGCTGCACTGCTTGTGTCGTCGTCATCGTTGTTATCGTCGTCATCATCAAACTCGGAAAGCTTTTTGAATGTAAGTTTTCCCAACGAATTATTAAGATAGCTGTAATCATAATCGTTATCATCATAATAATTGTTGTCGTCTTCATCTTCGCTTGATGTTGTATCGTCGATATCTTCGCTGTCGGTATCTTCATCGTCATACCATACGGAGCTTGTATCGTCATCTTCAGGTGCGGAGCTTTCTTCCTCATAGGAGGGGGTTGTATCCTCGTCTTCAACAACTACCTCGGAGCTAACTGTCTTGGTAGTTATATCTGTAGTAGTTTTGAAGTTTACAAGCTCGCTGAGATTTCCGCCGCTTTCAACGCTGAGAATCTTTTGCTCGGAAGTATTTGTTCTTGAATCTGACTTAGCAACTACTGCTCTGTACTCCATGCAAACTTTGCCTGTTGTGTAGTGAACAAGAATTGTATTTTTGTAAGAGCTGTCACCGTCAACATACTCGTAGAGGTCTGACAAGTTGTTGTAGGTCTTGTAAACAACGCACTTTTCATTCTCAACTTTAACCATTTCGACAGCCTGAACGTTATCGCTGTAGTCAAATCTAAGGAGAAGCTCGCTCACACCGTCGTTGTCAACGTCAACAATAGCCTTGCCTGTGAGAGTTTTTGTCGGGAATACGCTGTCGTTTGTCTGTTCTACCTTGTTAATCTTAGCAAGGTAATCATCAAGGAGATCCGTGTCGTCCTTAACTCTGACCTTAATCTTAGCCATAGCGTTGGAGTTGAGCGGTGATGTTACGATAACATAGGTTGTACCCGGCTTAACAGCCTTAATATTACCCTGTGCGTCAACCGTTGCTACTTTTGAATCCTCTGATTCGTAGGTGTAGGTCGGAGCATTGTAGCCGCTTGAAAGGATTGTAACCTTAGCCTGCTCGCTCTCGTCTTCCTTAATCTCAACATAGGAAGTATTCCAGCTTGCACCCTCTGTTTCAATCTTTTCGTAGCAGGTTGTGTAAAGCTCTGTACCCTCTGCAACCTCTGTGAGAACTCTTTCGTCCGAATTTTCATCGGCATTCTTTTCAGTGTCTGTTTCTGTTTCGCTGTCGGTATCTTCCTTTTCAATCGGATTGCCGAACTCGTCATACTCCTGCTCTTCTTCGGTTGTTTCCTCTTCAACCTCGTTCGGGTCTGCAAGACGGAAAATTCTTACAATTGAGCTGTCGTGTGCATCTTTGTAAAGAAGTGCAAGCTCAAGGTTACCGTCATTGTCAAGGTCCTTAATGATGTTGCCTGTGAGAGTATCCTTAACAACAGTAGTCTTTGGAGTATCCGAATCACTGTCAGTGTCGGAGCTTTCAATCGGGTTACCGAACTCGTCGTACTGCTGCTCGTCCTGCTCTTCTTCCTCGGGTTCAACATCGGAATCGATATCTGTAGAGCCGTCAATAATTGAATTTACAAACTTGTTGTAGATGTTGATAGCATCCTGGTCATCGTCAATAACATTAACGATAAGGGAAGCTGTGATTGTTTCGTTACTCTTAAGAGTAGCCGTAACTGTTGTGCTGCCCGAAGCAACACCTGTAAGCTTGCCTGTTTCGTCAACCTTAGCGATTGTCGGGTCGTTGGACTTAAGCTTCAATACCTTATCCTTAGCGGAATCGGGTTCAACGATAATCTCAAGCGGAATTGTTTCGCCCACTCTGAGGCTTACGGAAGGTTCTTTAAACTGAATACCCGTTACCGAACCGTCGGAAACCTGAGAAGTTGTATTATCTTTCTTGGGTTGATCTCCGCCTCTGTTCAGGAAGAATATTCCGGCACCGATAATGGCAAGTACGAGAATGGCAATTATAATTCCGATAATAAACTTAGCTTTCGTTGAGAAAGTACCTTCTTCATCTTCATCGTCTTCCTCGTCGTCATCTTCATCATCATCGTCTTCGTCATCATCGTCATCGTCGTCATCATCATAATCGTCGTCATCATCTTCATCATCGTAGTCTTCGTCGTCATCATCGTCGAAGTCTTCTTCATCATCGTCGTCAACGTCAACGTTTTCGATGTACTCTTCGTTTTCGTCGTCTGTTTCAAAGATTCCGTCGTACTCTTCGTCATCTTCGTCATCTTCGTACTCTTCGTCTTCGCTGTCAACCTCGAACTCTGCCGAATCGTCGTCGTATTCTTCCTCATCGTCAGGTTCAAAAATTAGGTCTTCCTCTTCGTCCTCTTCGTCTGAAACCTCTTGCTCGGCTCTTTTGGTTTTAAGATCCTTTTCACGCTTTACTTTAGCTGCCGCAAACGCATTTGAAAATTCTTTAGCCGATTTCATCTTTGGGGAGATATTCTCGTCATCATCATCTGCATCTGCAACCGAGTCGATTTCATCGAAAAGGTTTTCGGAGGATTCTTCGTCCTGAGCTTTAGTCTTATTTCTGTTTCTGTTCCTGTTACGGTTCTTTTTAGACTTGCCGGACTTATTGGGATTTTGTGCTTTCGCAGCCTTCTTAGCTTCGGAGATTACATCTTCGATCTCGTCTTCTGTTGAAGGAGCTTCATTGTGATCACTCATATACATCCTCTTTTCCGTTCTTTAATTTCAATATTAAATAATAATATCGTATATATTATTATATAAAAATGTGCGAAATCGGTCAATAGGGCAATAGCAAAAAAATCGAAAAAATGTCGCAATTGTTTTAAGATTACTGCACAAAAACGATTTTGCGAAAAAATTTATTAAAAAAATCGTCGCAAAAAGTTTAAAAATGCTGAATTTTTTGGAGAAGCAGGGTCTTAAAAAAAGCGATATTTTTAAGATAAAAAAACCGAGAACAGATCCCCCAAAAAACTGTTCTCGACTAACATTATAGGCAATAACCGCAAAAAAATACATTTCACAGGCTAAAGCATAAACGCTAAATTTCCCGACCGTTTTCTTACTAACAACATTATACAACATTACTCGACTCAATTCAAGATTTATTGAAAATTTAATTACAAAAAATTTTTTGTTTTTTTTGTTCATTTTACCAAGCGGACGTTGATATACTAGAAATCTAAAAGATTTAGCGACAATAATCCTTCCGTCAGCCTTAAGGCGTTTTTCTAATGACTGAATTTTGCTTTTTACTCCCTCCGTCCCTGCGGGACACCTCCCTCAAAGAGGGAGGCAATAGTCCCCCTCTTTGAGGGGGATGTCAGCTTCGCTGACAGGGGGAGTTTTACAAAAAGTCTTAAGTTGATGACATTGCCCTCTTGAGTATAATTAATTTTTGCTTGCAGCACCCGAGCGGAATTGTCAATTTCGCTGTAATTTGAAAATTTTTGTAATAACTTCACCTCCAATCAACATATAATAAAACAAACAAATTGGAGGGACGTTCTATGAAAGTTTTTATTTTAACAAGAAAACGTATGGCAATTATCGGGGCGGCACTGGCGGTTGTTCTCTGTTTGGGAATTTTCCGAATTTCGGACGGCGATATCGCTGTTGCCGCAAACGCTTCGCAAAGAAGCATTCCTATTTACTGTGTCGATACCGATGAAAAGAAAGTAAGCATTAGCTTCGATGCCGCTTGGGGCAACGAACAAACTCAGACGTTGCTTGATATTCTTGATAAGTATAACGTTAAATCAACGTTTTTCCTTGTCGGCGATTGGGTGAGGAATTATCCCGAGGACGTTAAAAATATAGCAAAGGCAGGTCACGATATCGGCAACCACTCAAATACCCACCCTTATATGACGCAGCTTGATGTCGGCGGCATTACAAGCGAAATAGAAACCTGCAACAATGAGGTCGAAGAACTCACAGGCAAGAAGCCGACATTGTTCAGACCGCCCTACGGCGACTATGACAATAATGTTGTTGATACCGTAAAGGGTATGGGAATGTACTGCGTTCAGTGGGACGTTGACTCTCTCGACTGGAAAAATCTTTCCCCCGAAGAAATGTTAAGCCGTATCAAGAATAACATAAAAAGCGGTTCTATAGTACTTATGCACAACGGTGCGGAAAATACTCCGCAGGCTCTTCCTATGATTATAGAATGCATACAGGAAATGGGTTATGAAATTGTTCCTATTTCCGAGCTTATTCCGAAAGGAGATTACACCACCGACCATACGGGTATGATGATTCCGAGCAATAAATCAAGCAGTTCGGGAAAAACTTCATCTGCCGAGTCCGAAAGCGAAAAGGTTAAGCAGACAGCCGCCGAAGTTGAAACTGCGGCTTCGAGAATATCTTCCGATACGGACACCGTTAGAGATACTTCAAGCGTTTCTTCAAGACAGACCTTGACTTCAAGCACATCGTCGGTGAATGCTTATACGACATCTTCACAAACGGCAAGCTCTTACGCGTGAACTCATACACACCGTCAAATACCACTTCAACGAATCAGGGTGTTAAGGGGCAGTTTGACAGCTTGATAAACGGAAATAAGAAAAAGTAGTTTGCAGCAGTGATTAGCGGTTAGTATTTATTAAATTCGGAGCATAGCTTTTTGAGCTATGCTCTGTTAATGTTTGAGCAAAGTTAAGATAATTGGCTTTATTGTGAAAAATTTAATTTATCTCATTAGAAAAAAATATGTTGTTGGAATATGCACAAATCCTTTTGTGCATATCGTACAAAAAAAAAAAAAAACGGACGCAATTTATATAGATTTTTTGAATTGACGAAATTAATATATTATGATAATATGTTTATATAGAAATCACTATTCACAACTTAATAAGCTTTTTGTAGTCTTAATTTGTGTATAGTGATACAGAATTTGTTTTTTACCAAAAAAACATACAAAAACATTTTTAGGAGGAAGTGCAAATGGGTTTATTAAGTTCTTTGGGTATTTCGACAAAGAAAGAGAAAAAGTTAAAGGAAACAGGTATCGCCATCAACGCTGTTGTTAAGGACATATCCGTCAACAATTCGGTATCCATCAATGGCAGAAATCCCAGAAGGCTTGTATGTGAAGGTACTTTGCCAAACGGAACAACGCAGTATTTTGAGAGCGGAAACGTGTCTGCAACAGTTCACCCCAGTGTTATCGGTCAGCCGATAATGGTTTATGTTGATCGCAACGACCCGAAAAAATATTACGTTGATGCCGAGCAGTATAAATAATCAAGGGGAATAATATGAGGAGAGCAGTTACAATTGCACTGATGTGCATAATAATGATATTTACATTAACGGCTTGCGGCGAGAGAACACCGCTGACATCAGCCGATTTTGAATCAATGGCAACATCGGAAGGACTTACAATTACCGACTTGACTGCGGAATCAGATGATTCCGAGGGGATTGAAAACGAAATTTATGCAGAGAACACCGCAGAAAACTGGGCGGTTGACTTTGCGGTTCTTTCAGATGAAACCGCTGCACAGCAAGCTTTCGCAAATTTAAAAACAGTCTTTGAAGCCAGTGCAGGAAACGCTACTGCCACAACGTCTGTAAACGTTGGAAATTATCAATCGTATTCTATTTCGAGCAACGGACAGTATATGTATGTTTCACGCACCGGAAACACATTGATTTATACACAAACGGAATCTTCAAATAAAGAATCCGTGAAAGATTTTATAAGCAAACTTGAAGACGCTACGAAACAGTAATTGTAGGCAGCGTAAGTTATAATTTTGAAATAAAAGGACGTTCTGTGACGAGCGTTCTTTTTTTTGTTATACTCAAAGTTGAAAAGATTTACACTTTTAGACCGTGAGTATAATAATAGTAACAGGTCGTCCGTATTCTTGCCTTATTATTGATACTCATATTTTATGAAAAAATCCTCAGCATACAACATAGTATGCTGAGGACTTTATTAATTTATATCAGTAAATCAATCCGCATTTTCGGCTTTTCTCTGTTCAATAACTTTCTGTGCAATATTGCTCGGAGCGTCTTCATAGCGAACAAATTCAAACGTAAATGTTCCCCTGCCCTGAGTGGACTGTCTGAGAAATACGGAGAAATCGTGCATTTCCGCCATTGGTACTTCCGCATCAATCTCCTGATAGCCCTGCTCTGCCGGCTGCATTCCGAGAACTCTTCCTCTGCGTTTTGTAATCTCGCCCATGATGTCGCCCATATTGTTATCGGGTACAACCGCTTTAAGTGTACCGATAGGCTCTAACAGTACCGGATTTGCCAGTGGCATACCGTTCTTGTATGCGATAGAAGCAGCTGTTTTGAATGCCATTTCCGAAGAGTCTACGGGGTGATAAGAACCGTCGTAAAGCGTTGCTTTCAAGCCTACTACCGGATATCCTGCAAGCGGTCCTTTTGTAATGCTGTCACGAAGTCCCTTTTCTACTGCCGGGAAGAATCCCTTAGGAACAGAACCGCCGACAACTCTCTGGTCGAAGAATAAATCCTCTCCGTCATACGGCTCAAACTCAATCCAAACGTCACCGAACTGACCGTGACCGCCGGATTGCTTCTTGTGTCTGCCCTGAACCTGAACTTTCTTCTTGATAGCTTCTCTGTAAGCAACCTTCGGCTGTTCGAGAGTAACTTCAATTCCGTATTTATTCTTAAGCTTGGAGACAACAACATCAAGGTGCTGTTCTCCAAGTCCCGAAATTACCATTTGATGTGTTTCATGATTGTTCTTGTAGGAAAGCGTCTTATCTTCTTCGCAAAGCTTTGACAAGCCCTGTGCTACCTTGTCTTCGTCGCCTTTCTTCTTCGGATAGACAGCCATGGAGTAAGATGCGTGAGGATAGTCTATTCCGTCAAGAGTTACTTTTCTGATAGGTGAACAGAGAGTGTCGCCCGTGTTCGTGTAAAGGAGCTTTGGAATACAGCCGATGTCGCCTGCACCAACATAAGATACGTCCTCCTGCTTCTTGCCTCTGGGAATCATAACCTTTGTTATTCTCTCGTTCTCGCCTGTTCTCATATTGATAAGCGGAGTGTCCGTAGATACCTTTCCCGAGATAACCTTGAAATACGAAAGCTTACCGACAAACGGGTCGGAAACTGTTTTGAATACAAGTGCAGCGGTTGCGGCGAAAGTATTGACCGCAAGCTCCACCAAATCTCCGCTCGGGTCTGAGCCGATTTCACCGCCCTTGGCGGCAGCGTTCGGAGCAAGCCAAACAAGGCTGTTCAAAAACTGGTCGATACCGTAGGTGAGCTGTGCGTCACCGCAGAATACGGGGCAGATTGTGCCGTCCTTAACACCTTGTGAAACTCCGAGAATAATCTCTTCCGGAGTGAATTCCTCGCCCATAAGGAACTTGTCGAGAAGCTCCTCGCTTGTTTCCGCAACAGCTTCCTTAATAGCCGTTCTCAATCCCTCCAGACGGTCGCCCATATCCGGAAGCGGAACTTGTGTTACCTTGCCGTTGTCGTACTTATATGCTTTGTAATCAAAAAGATTCACGTAGGTGTTAGCCTGACCGTTCTCGATATACGGAACTACAACCGGGCATACGCTGGGTCCGAATTCGCTTTTGAGCGTTTCAAAAACACGGTAGAATCTTGCACTTTCGTCACAAAGACCGTTTACAAAGAACACCTTTGTAAGTCCCTGATTTTCCGCAGCCTTAACGGCTTTTTCCGTGCCGATGTTTACTCCGTTCTTGCCCGAAACAACGATAACGGCTGTGTCGGCTGCACGCATACCCTCGTAAAGTCCGCCTTGGAAGTCAAGCAGACCGGGGGTGTCGATTATATTAATCTTGTTGCCTTTCCATTCAATCGGAGCGATTGAAGATACAACAGAAACTTTTCTTTTAATCTCCTCGGGGTCGAAGTCAAGGACAGTGTTGCCGTCTTCGATTTTTCCGAGTCTGTCCGAAGCACCTGAGAGGTAAAGCATAGCTTCGGCAAGTGATGTTTTACCGCAGGAACCGTGACCTGCGAGAGCAATATTAAAAATCTTGTTTGGTTCGTACTGTTTCAATCGGAATACTCCTTTCGGTGATTATAATTTTTATTTGGAATTTTTATATATTCGGATTGGTGAATTTTCGATAAACTGATTGACTGACTGCAATAATACAACAGCAGTGATATATAATCAAAAAACTATCATTGCCGGCAAAGAAATCGAAACAATAAAAACTCCTACTGATTATTAATTATATCACGATTGCACAAAAAATCAATGAAAATTTTTGTCTTTTTATAAAATTAACTCATTGCACTAAAATTAGGTATTCGCCTTGGTAAAACTGCACAAAGAAATCTAAAGAATATGTATTTTTTATTAATTTTTCAATGATTAACAGTCGGTGATAAACAGAAACATATACAAATATCTTTCCGATAAAAACCAACTTATAATTAAAATAATTATTTATTAAATAAATTGCGAACGCAGGCAATGACTTCCGATAATGATAAAGTTGGTGTGCGATTTTCCTGTCGGCGTTGCCCGCCGTTGCCGCCGGATTGACTTTTTTGTAAGGGATATGTTATAATGGTTACAAAAAATAAAAGAGGTGAGGTAAGTGAAAAAACTAACCAAAAGCCAACAAAAGGTTTATGACTATCTGGTTTCGGTAAAAGATGACGGCATTCCTCCAACTGTGAGGGAAATCTGCGAAGCCACAGGCTTTAAGTCTACATCAACCGTCCATTCGCACCTTAACACACTCGAAAAGCTCGGCTATATTTCAAGACGTTCCGACAGTGCAAGAGGTATCTTCGTGAATAACCTCGACGGCACTCCCGGAAGTGTAGCCGTGCCGATTATCGGTACAGTTACCGCAGGAAAGCCTATTTTTGCCTTTGAAGAAAATCTGGGTTATGTTACTGTTGACGAGAGTGTCAAGCGTGGCAGAGATATTTTTGCTCTTCGTGTTAAGGGCGACAGTATGATTAACGCAGGTATTTTCGAGGGCGATACGGTTGTGTTTGTTCGTCAGTCCGTTGCGGAGAACGGAGAAATTGTCGTGGCTCTTCTCGAAGATGAAGCTACCGTGAAGAGATTCTACAAAGAAGACGGCTATATCAGACTTCAGCCCGAAAATCCAATCTATGAACCGATTATCTCGAAAGAAATTAAAATTCTGGGTAAAGTCGTTACTCTTGTAAGAAATTACGAATAATTAAGAATTGAGTTGATTTTAATGTCAGGCACTAAGAATACAAACATTGAGATTGAGAGAAAATATCTCATTAAAATTCCCGATATGAATATTTTGAAATCTCAGCCGAATTATAACGCATCATATATTGAGCAGATGTACCTTTCATCGGAGAAAGACGGCACTTTCAAAGGTGACAGAATCCGCAAGAGAGTTTATCCCAATGTAACAAAGTACTACAAAACGCATAAGGAGTATATCAGCGGATTTTCTAAGATAGAAATTGAAAACGAAATTTCCGAAGAGGAATACAAAGAGCTTTCCAAAAGACTGCTTCCGAACAGCCGTGTCATTAAAAAAGTTCGGCATTGCTTTGACTTTGAGGGTCAAGTGGTGGAGCTTGACATTTACGAGTTTTGGAGCGACAAGGCGACCGCCGAGGTCGAAATCGAAAGCGAGGAACAGGTGGTTACTCTTCCAAAGTTTATTAAAGTTATTGCCGATGTTACGGGAGATAAGTCGTACAGCAATTTCGCATTAGCGGAAATAAAGAATGAAGAATAAAGAAGAAAGAATAGAGAATAAATTCGGTAATAGATAATTTTTTACCGAATACAAAAAATATTGTTTTAAATTTGTTCATTATATGTTACAATTTATATTGTATAATCTGTAGAAAAT
Source organism: uncultured Ruminococcus sp. (assembly GCA_902801245.1). GTDB lineage: Bacteria > Bacillota > Clostridia > Oscillospirales > Acutalibacteraceae > RUG592. Next base: position 36,079 of record CADCHW010000011.1, on the reverse strand, counting down.
GGAATTGCTGTGCAATTTGCAATTAAAGAATATTAAGATTACCGACCTAATTATACTAGTGGTCGGGTACATGAAGTAAGTTTAAAAGAGAACTGTCTTCACGTGTTTTCAGCGGGCATTGCTCGCCGGATATGTGAAGTTAATCGTAAAAATGGAGGTTTATAAAAAATGAGTTCAGGAAAAATACTTGTTGTTGATGATGATATCAATATTTGTGAATTGTTAAGATTATATATCGAAAAGGAGGATTTTCAGGTCGTTATCGCTAACGACGGAAACGAGGCTCTCCGCCTCTTCGAGCAGGAACACCCCGATTTCGTTATGCTCGATATTATGCTTCCCGGTCTTGACGGCTGGGGTGTGTGCCGTGAAATCCGTAAACAGTCGCAGTGTCCTATTATTATGCTCACCGCTAAGGGTGAAGTCTTCGATAAGGTTCTCGGTTTGGAGCTTGGTGCGGACGATTACGTTGTAAAGCCGTTTGAAGCTAAGGAGGTTATCGCAAGAATACGTGCGGTGTTAAGACGTACAGGGCAGCCCGAAACTACCCACGTTAAAGAGGTTAAGTGGGATAAGCTGTCAATTAATCTCACGAATTACGAGCTTAAGGTAAACGGTGTACAGGTTGATACTCCCCCAAAGGAAATGGAGCTTATTTACCACCTTGCAAGCAACCCGAACAGAGTTTTCACAAGAGATCAGCTTCTTGACGAGGTCTGGGGATTCGATTACTACGGCGATTCAAGAACGGTTGACGTTCATATCAAGCGTCTTAGAGAAAAGCTTGAGGGTGTTTCTGATAAGTGGGTTTTGAAAACAGTTTGGGGTGTCGGCTATAAGTTCGAGGTTAAAGAGTAAGCTATGAAAAATCGACAGACTATTTTTAAAAAATATCTGTATATCAGTATGACAATTACTCTTCTGGGCTTTACAATACTCGGTGTTATGATAGTATTTTTTATAATGCAGTATTGGCAGATTGACAGGTGGGACGGTCTTAAAAGCAATGCCACAACTATTTCGCTTGCAATTACCGATAATGCCGACTACAGCACGGGTAAACTTAAACTTCCGGAGAAGTCCGGCGAGATTATAGAGGTAACTATGCGAACTCTTTCAAGCGGTCTGAACTCCGATATTATCGTGACAGATGCCGACGGCGATATTGTCACTTGTTCGGAAAATCCCGTGGGTATCAAATCCGATACGGCGATTAGTGCCGACTTCGTTCAGCGTGCTATGGAAGACAGTGTTTCCGAAATATCAAACTTTGGCGGTATTTACGATGAAAAATATTACATTGTCGGTGTTCCCGTGCGTATGCTTGAAAACGATGAGCTTGTTCCGATAGGTGCGGTATTCATTACCAGCTCCGCAACTCATTATTCGGATTATATTACAACTATTATTAAAATATTCTGTTCGGCAGGTATTGTTACATTTGCACTTATATTTTGTTTTGTTGGAATTTTCTCTTATCAGCTCACTAAGCCTTTACAGCAAATGGCAAAGGCGGCTAAAGCTTTCGGTAACGGTGATTTTTCAATAAGGGTAAATGTTAAAAGCAATGATGAAGTCGGGGAGCTTGCGAGAGCATTCAACTCTATGGCGGATAAGCTTGCAGCTTCCGAGGGTATGAGAAGAGCGTTTGTTGCAAATGTTTCTCACGAACTGAAAACCCCGATGACTACTATCGCAGGTTTTATTGACGGTATTCTTGACGGCACTATTCCGCCCGAGCGTGAAAAATATTATTTGAATATTGTCACGGTTGAGGTTAAACGTCTTTCAAGACTTGTCACTTCAATGCTTGCCCTTTCGAGAATTGACAGCGGTGAGCTTAAAATGTCTACCGCAAGCTTCAATATATCCGATACGGTTTTAAATACTTTCCTGACGTTTGAACAGAAAATAGACGAACGTAAAATTAACGTTATCGGTCTTGAAAACAATCAGCCTTTGTTTATAGAGGGCGACCCCGATATGATTCATCAGGTTGTGTATAACCTTGTCGAGAATGCTACAAAGTTTACGAATGTCGGCGGAGATATTACGGTATCCGTTGAGGATAAAGGCACGGACGCTTGGGTTACAATAACAAACACGGGTGCAGGAATTCCCGATGACCAGATTGGATTTATATTTGACAGATTCTATAAAACGGATAAATCGAGAAGTCACGATAAAAACGGTATGGGGCTGGGATTGTACCTTGTAAAGACTATTATTCAGCTGCATAACGGCGAGATTTCTGCGGAGAGCGTCGAGGGTGAGTACACCACATTTAAGTTCAGACTGCCGAAGAAAAAGGAAGTTCCCAAAAAACGGCTGATTAATGCGTAATTCGTAATTATTGTTTTTGGCGGTCGAAAGTCGGTTTGCAGCAGAGAGTTAATTTTTAAATTGACGTATAGATATAAATTTGTTATAATTAATCATACAGCAAATAAATTTTTACTCTTCTAACTCTTCACTTATAATTTGGCTGAGAATAGTGAAAAATGAATAGTGAAAAGAGAAAATCGGTAAATGTTTTAACCGTGAGTATAAAAATAAAAAAAGGAGGGGATTTGGTGAGCGAATTGTATGAGGATAATAACGAAAATAAAATTGAAGAATCAGCTCCATCGGAGGAAACAGATAATTCTTCAATGTCGCTTGACGACAGAAAAGAACAGCTTGAAAATAAGATAAATAAGGAAATGAGTACGGACGAAAAACCGCCCCTGAAATCGGAGGTTTCCGACAAATCCGAAAACGGTGCGGCGGATAACGAACCTCAAACCGAGGTTAAATCACCGTATGACAGGGCTACTACCACAAGACTTAATCATTACAACAGTCCAAGCGTAAGAATGTCTTTGCCGAAACGTAATGACAATCCGCAGAACAGCGGCTCGTCTTATGACGTTTACAAACACAGCGGCTATCCGCAGTACCCGAGAAATAATATGAACAATCCTCAGAACGGCGGCATAAACGAACAACAGCAGCATTCTCCGTATGGCAGACAAACTCCAAAGGAGAAAATGAGCGGTGCGTTAAAATCGTATCTTATTATCATTTCAAGCATTACCGTAATATTTTTGGTCGGCTTTATCATTGAATGTGTAAATACTTATAACAATAACGGTATCTTCGGAGGTGCGGACGGTATTTTCGGCGGCGACTTCGACAAGTATCTTGATACCGATTATGACTTTGGCTTTAAGTTCGGCAAGGACGATTCCGATGAAGCCAAAAAAGATGAAGATACAGATACAGATAAAAGCACCGACAGCGACAGTCTGTTTGATTCCATAAATAAAACAGACTGCGATTCCGATGAAGCGTCCCCGAAAGCTGCTCCCGACGCAAGCACGGTTGTGAACAAGGCAGCGGCTACAATTAAAGCGGCAGACCAGCCCGAGGATATCGATTCGGCAGAGTACACCGCCAAAAAAGCTTTCAAGCGTGTTGAAAATTCGGTGGTCAATGTTGTGGTTTATAACGGAGAAGTAGGCAACGAGGACGACGCTGCAAGCACAGGTTCGGGAATTATTATTTCAGAAGACGGATATATTGTAACGAACAGTCACGTTATCAATGATTCAAAAAAGTATGGCGTTGAGATTATCACCACAGCCGGTGATTCATATATTGCCACAGTTGTGGGTTATGATTCGAGAACCGACCTCGCTGTTCTGAAAATAAATGATTTCGGTTTGACAGCAGCGGAGTTTGTGAATTCCGACCAGATTGAAGTCGGTCAGGACGCTATCGCTGTCGGTAATCCGGGCGGTATGGCTTATTCAAATTCTTTGACAAGAGGTTGTGTTTCAGCACTTAACAGAACTGTGTCAACAAATAAAATGGTTACCTATATTCAGACAGATGCGGCAATTAACCCCGGTAATTCGGGCGGTCCGCTCCTTAACAGTGCAGGTCAGGTTATGGGTATAACTACCGTTAAAATTGCGAATTCCGATTATGAGGGTATGGGATTTGCGATTCCCTCAAATACGGTTATAGATATTGTGAACGACCTTATAGGTCAGGGCTATGTTTCCGGCAGAGTGAGAATTGGAATTACAGGAACAGTAGTTTCCGAGGATTATACTAAAGGTACTCCGAGCGGAATTGCCATAACATCTTTTTCCGATGACAGTCCTTTTGAAGACACTGAGGCTGAGTTGGGGGATATCATTACGGCACTTAACGGAAGAACAATTAAAACATTTCCCGAGCTTTTTGCGGAGCTTAATAATTATAATCCCGGAGATAAAGCTACAATAACTTTATACAGAGCCGGAACGGGTATTACATCGGGAAAATCCTTTGACGTTGAAATTGAATTAATGGCTGATAACGGCGAAACGCAAAGATAATTACAGGCAATTATAGCGGGGGTTCAGACATTTTTACAAAAGCTATACTTATTGTATGTTTCCGAAAATGTTAGAGATTTATTTGGAAAATAATAAAAATTTTGTTTCATAAAAAGAAATTTTAAATTTTTTTAATTTTTTTCAAAAAAACTATTGGAATTTTACAACAAATATAGTAAAATAGAATGTAGAAGATAATTTTATTTGGGTGGGATGATTTATGCGTGGAGTAAAAATTGTAAGTAGAACCGAAACTACTAAAATTATTGTAGATGATGAAACAAGACCGATTCCGATTATAGTCTTTTTAATTTTTACGGTTGCGACAACAGGCGTAAGTATTTGGGGTATTGTAAGCGAAGCAAGCAGTACGCAAAGATTTGTTGCTTTCGTAATGGCAGTAGTTTATTTTATTGTAAGTGCACTTATTTTCTCGGCATATTCAACAACGGTTACAAAGCAGAGTACATATAAGTACAAGGTAATTGTTGCCGAAGGCACTAATATGGACGAGTTCCATGAAAAATATGAGGTACTTACACAAAAGGGTCGAGTTTACGAAGTAGTTGAAAAGTAGGTTTTTTTAAAGGACAATTTTTCGGACAGCTGTGTCGGGTGATGCAGCTGTTTGTTTTTTGAGGAATTTGCAAATGAATATAAAATGTAATTTTGATTTAGAGAAAAATTCCCTTGTGATTGATGCCGACGGCTGCCCCGTGGCGAAGCTTGCCGCAGGAATTGCAAAGGAGTATAACGTTAAGTGTACGATTGTCTGCGATACGGCACACGTTTTCTCGGAAGTTTCGGGGGCGAACGTTGTAACGGTGTCGCAGGGAGCTGATTCGGCGGATTTCTATATTGTCAACAATATTAAGGAGAATGATATTGTTGTAACTCAGGATTACGGTCTGGCGGCAATGTGCCTTGCAAAAAGGGCAGCCGTGATTAATCAGGACGGCAAAATTTACAGCGATTACAATATCGGAGGTCTGCTTGAAAGCCGTGCGATAGGAAAGAAAATCAGACGTTCGGGCGGCAGAACAAAAGGTCCAAAAAAGAGAACGGCTGAACAGAGTGAAAATTTTGAAAAAGTGTTAAGGAGTATGTTTGAAAATGCAAAAGCAAAAGTATGACGGAGTTATTTTTGATTTGGACGGCACGCTTTGGGATTCGGTGAAGTCGGTTGTGGACATCTGGAATAAGGCTCTTGCTTCGGTGGGTATAGAACCCACTATGAATTACGATGAACTCAGTAAATGTATGGGTTTGAGAATTGAACAGATTTTCGACAGGGTTATACCGCAGGCAACGCAGAAGCAGAGGGAACTTATCAAGGAAAGATGTCTTGAAACTGAAAAGGACTACTTAGCAAAACACGGCGGTGTGCTGTATGACAATGTTGAGGATACTTTGAAAGAACTTCAAAAGGAGTACAGACTGTTTATTGTGTCGAATTGTCAGGACGGATATATACAGGCATTCTTCAAGGCTCACGGACTTCAAAAGTATTTTGAGGATTACGAGTGTGCAGGCAGAACGGGACTTTCAAAGGGTCAAAACATTAGTCTTCTGGCGGAGAGAAACAGTCTTGAAAATCCTATTTATGTGGGTGATACGATATCCGATTACGAAGCGACCGTTGAAGCGGAAGTACCGTTTTTGTTCGCAAGATACGGTTTCGGAGATGTTGAGAATGCACGGCTGATTGCGGACAGCTTTGAAGATATTAAATTAAAGCTTAAAGAGGAGATATGTATATGAGAAGAGTTGTTTGTTTTCATAATCCCGATGAGATTAACGGTTATTTAAGCAACTGGTATTTGTCGGATTTTACTGTTCACGGTATAAAATATTCGTCAATCGAACAGTATATGATGTATCAAAAAGCGATATGCTTTAACGACAAGGAGATTGCCGAGAAGATTTTACAGACGGATAATGTCGGAAAGATAAAGGCTCTGGGTCGTGAGGTTAAGAATTATAACGATACGGTTTGGAACGGTTTAAGACAGGTTACGGTTTATGACGGTCTGCTTGAAAAATTCCGTCAGAATGACGAGCTTAGGGCAAAGCTTTTGTCTACAAATGCCGATATTCTTGCGGAGTGTGCGGTGACGGATAAAATCTGGGGTATCGGACTTTCAATGAAAGATGAACAGCGGTTTGATATGAGAAAGTGGCAGGGTCAAAATCTTTTGGGGTTTACTCTTATGAGAGTGCGAGAGGTCTTACGAAATGAGTAATGATTTATTAATGATATTTTTTTGTTAGGTGAGTTAATAAATTAATCAAATTGTCATATTGTATCTTGTATTTTTCTGATGAATATGATATAATAATATGCAGATGTTTAAAACAAATTGTCGTAAATACTTAATTTATGGCATACGGATTATTGGTTTTGTAATAATATATCAAAATGGAAGTGAAAACAACTATGTATGATTATCATATCATATTGGATTTGGAAATGAATCCTGTTTCAAAGGATAATAAGCAGGCATACAAAAGCTTGAGAAAAGAAACAATCGAAATCGGTGCGGTAAAGCTTGATAAGGATTTTAATATTATAGATAGATTTAATATATTTGTGAAACCGCAGTACAATCATCAGGTTACACCTTACATAACAAAGCTTACGGGAATAGTATCAACCGTTACGATGAAAGCACCCTACTTTGAAGAGGCTCTTCAAAGCTTTGTGAACTGGATTGGAGATACGGGTCTTACCAGAATTTACAGCTGGAGCAACAACGATTTGCACCAGCTGAAAACGGAGTGCGAGTTTAATTGTATTGAATTTCCCAAAGTCCTGAAAAGATGGCTTGACGTTCAGAAAGTCTTTCCGAAAATGATGGGTCTTTACAATGACCGAAGACAAATCGCACTTAAAGAAGCCGTACAGTATTTTAATATTAAGATTGATGACAAGAAAGTACACAATGCCCTTTATGATTCCGAGCTTACAACGGAGCTTGTGATTTATCTTCTTAACGGAGATTATAAAGAGCAGGTTAAATGTATGCGGAGTTTTACGCAGTCCTGTTCCAAACCTCAAAATACTATCGGCGACCTTTTCGGGGATTTGCTTAAGCAGTTTGCTGATTAGAATATTAAAAAAATAATGCTCTGTTCATAATAGGACAGGGCATTGTTTAATATAGGATAATGTATAATTTCACTTAAAATTTGTATTTAATATGCAATTTGTTTAATAAAAACAGAGAAAATAACGTTAAAAGGTAGAAATTAACAGTAAAATGTTGACAAGTATGTGTTTTGGGAGTAATATATATATACCAATCGGAAACAGTATGGGGAAGGAGTTTGTTTACCAAAACGGCGAAAATGTACGGTTAGAATTTATTTGTTTCAGGAACAGACATTCTTTGCGTGTTTAAATTATCTAATGTTGCCTATTATTTAAAGAAAAATTCATACCGTATTAACAAACTCTCGAAAATATTGGGTATAATATAATTGTACTCGAAACGGGGCCGCACCGTTAGAGTATATGTTCTACCCTCCTCAAAATGTACCCCTCAAACTAATTGGAAACAGCCGATTGTCCGCAACAATTGGCTGTTTTCGTATAATTAACCATTAATAACCAAAGGAGGAATGAAAATGACCAGAGGCGACATTGCGAAAAAATATTTTTTAAACGGCTATAACTGTTCACAGGCGGTTGTGCTTGCGTTCAGCGATATGACGGGTTATGACGAAAAATCTCTTGCAATGCTCTCTCAGCCGTTCGGCGGAGGTATGGGCGGTATGCGTGAGGTTTGCGGCACCGTGAGCGGTATGTGGATTGTTTTGGGTGCGTTGTTCGGAAACTCCGAGCCTAAGAATCCCCAAAAGAGAAATGAACTCTATGTAAGAGTTCGTGAAATTGCAGCTAAGTTTGAACAGGATAACGGAAGTCTTATTTGCCGTGAGCTTCTCGGACTTGCTCCTCTTGGAAGCAGTAAAGGGTTGGTTGGTGATAAGCCTATCGTTACCAATAAGGCAAAGCGTCCTTGCCCCGAGCTTTGTAAATATGCAGCGGATTTGCTTGAGGAATATATTTCGGAACATATAGATGAGGTTGTAAGTGCTGCCTGATTTTGCGGATTTTTTAATTGTTGACAAAATTATTTGCCGTTTTGCACCTTGTGAAGCGGCAAATTTTTGTAGCTGTACGGTTGCGCTTGCGGGGTGCAGGGGCAGAGCCCTGCTCGCTGACGAAACCAATTTGCAAAGAAAAATAAACTATCCTCAGCGAAACTAAACAAACTATATTTAGAAAGCAAAAACAAAATCATATACAAAAACATATCCATTCGTACAAAACAACAAAGGCAACAGCGTAGCGAATTGCCGATCCAAGAAAGATAACCTACGATTTAAATTCAACCGTACAGGTAGAAATTTTTTGATTTTTAGGGTCGAATAATATTGTTACAAAATTTTAACATAAGAATTTCAGGATTCTATTGATTTTTTATGAATTTTAATGTAATATAGAAGTAGTGAAATTTTTTCTGTGTGGTTGTGTTTTGGTGATAATATGGATATCAGAATTGTTAAAACAAAAAAACGTATATCCGACGCTTTTTTGAAACTGAGAGAGAAAAAGTCCGTTGAGAAAATCTCAGTCACGGAGCTTTGCAGTCCGGCAGGTATCAATAAATTTATTATTTATTAAAATTTTGAAATATATGAATAATTTGTAAATTTCCCAACAGTTGTGGGATATTGTCGGTTGAAAAAATTAAAATTATAGGATATTATTATATTAATATGAAAAATGTTTCCTGATTCTATGTTAGGGACTTTTATGAATAAACGAAAGAATTATGAAAAGAGGGTAACTATGGCAAATATTGTTGATAATCGTTCGGAGCTTGAATTGTTTTTGAATGGCGAGTCCACTCACGCTTATGAGTATTTGGGTTCACACTTTATGGAATTTGCGGGTCGTAAGGGTGTTGTGTTCAGAGTTTGGGCACCTAACGCAAAAAGCGTTGCCGTTGTAGGTGATTTCAACGGCTGGAATATTCACGCTAATTATATGTACAAAGTTCTGGGTACAAGCGTGTGGGAAACATTTATTGAGAATGTTTCCGAGTTTGATAATTATAAATACAGCGTGGAAACACCGTGGGGCGAAAGAATTATGAAAACCGACCCGTACGCTTTCCATTGTCAGGTTCGTCCCGAGAATGCTTCCAAGATTTACGACATCAACGGCTATGAGTGGGGCGACGATGAATGGTATGAGTTCAAGAAGGCTAATCCGCATAAGAACCAGCCTATCAATATCTATGAGATGAATGCAGGCTCGTGGAAGAAGAATTCCGACGGAGGCTACTATTCCTACAGACAGCTTGCAGATGAGCTTATTCCATATCTCAAAGAGATGGGTTATACCCACATCGAGTTTATGCCTTTGACGGAGTTTCCGTTTGACGGCTCATGGGGCTATCAGGTAACGGGTTACTATGCCGCAACCTCACGCTACGGCACACCTAAGGATTTGATGTACTTCGTTGACGAGTGCCATAAGGCGGGTATCGGCATAATTATCGACTGGGTTCCGGCTCACTTCCCGAAAGATGCTCACGGTCTTGCAAGATTTGACGGCACAGGCTGCTATGAGTATGAGGATTGGAGAATAGGCGAGCATAAGGAATGGGGTACTTACATCTTTAATTTCGGCAGATATGAGGTTAAGAGCTTCCTTATTTCCTCCGCTAACTTCTGGATTGAGGAGTTCCATTTTGACGGCATTCGTGTAGACGCTGTTGCTTCAATGCTTTACCTTGACTATAACCGCAAGGACGGCGAGTGGATTCCTAACCAGTACGGCGGAAGAGAGAACCTCGTTGCCGTTGATTTCCTCCAGAAGCTCAACACCACTATGCACACTCTGCACCCCGAAGCTATGATGATTGCCGAGGAGAGTACTGCGTGGGCAAACGTTACGGGTTACCCGATTAAGGATTACGGTCTTGGCTTTGACTATAAGTGGAATATGGGCTGGATGAACGACACGCTTTCCTATCTTAGCGAAGATCCTTTGTGGAGAAACTGGCATCAGGATAAGCTCACGTTCAGTCTTATTTATGCGTTTACGGAGAACTTTATTCTTCCTATTTCGCATGATGAGGTTGTTTACGGAAAGGGTTCGCTTATCAATAAAATGCCCGGCAGCTATGAGCAGAAGTTCCAAGGTATGCGTGGATTTATCGGTTATATGCTTGCTCACCCGGGTAAGAAGCTTATGTTTATGGGCAGCGATATCGGTCAGTTTGACGAGTGGAACAATAACGAGCAGCTCCAGTGGAACTTGCTTGATTATGATAAGCACAGACAGCTCAACCATTATATTTCAACAATTAACAATTTCTATAAGAATGTTCCGGCTATGCATGAGAACGATTACGACTGGAACGGTTTCCGCTGGATTGCTCTCGATGATGCACCTGCAAGCATTATTGCATTCAGAAGAATTGCTCTTGACGGCAGTCAAGTTATCGTAGTGTGCAACTTCCAGCCGGTTGCAAGAGAGAATTACAAAATCGGTGTGCCGATTTACGGTATTTACGAGGAAGTTCTCAACTCCGAAAGCGAAGAGTTCGGCGGCTGCGGCATTGTGAACAGCGGTGACATTCACGCTGAGGAAATTGTAGCCGAACATTGTGCAGATGAAGATGAACTTCCCTACTCCATAAAAGTTACCGTTCCTCCGCTCGGTACAGCTTACTTTACTCTTAAGGAACAGCTTGTCGCACCTTCCGAAGAGGAAAAAGAGGACGAGGAACTTGAAGAGGATCTTGAAAAAGAGGTAGCAGAAGAACTCAAAGAAGAGATTGCAAAAGAGGT
>CADCHW010000011.1:0-24820 GCA_902801245.1 uncultured Ruminococcus sp. | reverse complement strand
AAGCTGTTGAAGAAGCAGTTGAAGAAGATTTAGCTGAGGCTGTTTCGGAAGAAGCAGAAAAAGAAATCGAAACAGCAGCCGAAACAAAGGCTAAAGATGCTCCTGTTAAAGTTCCTGTGAAGAAATCCAACAAGAAGTAATATCCGTAAGCTGATTACGGAATAATGAAAACTCCCCGATTATTCGGGGAGTTTTTTTATGGAAGAAGTTTGGATAAAAGAAATTGTTACATTAAATTTCTGGTTAAAGTATCGGATTTCAAACCTACCGAATATCTTAAAATTTCAAGACTGTCTGCCGATGTGATATTTTCGTCACCGTCAACATCGCCAAGCTTTGTTTTAAGGGGAGTAAGTTCATCAAGCTTTACGGAGTTTCTTAAAACTATAAGTGCATCTACAGAGGTTATCGGAGTTTGTGTCGGTGTCTGTTTGAGTATCTGTATCGGAGATTGTGTCCGTATCTGTGGCTGTGTCGGTATCAATATCTGTATCTGTGGTTATGTCTGTATCGGTGTCACAGAGTTCGTTGCCGACAATGTTATTTACATATTCCTCATAATCTACATTTTCGGTACTGCCGCTGTAAATATACATACTATCCGAAACATTGTAATTATTGTTCGTTTTCCGATTTGCGTCAGCGAATATTCTTACATCATAAGAAAACTTGATAAAGCTCGCTTGCAGTTTGTTGAGTGACTTAAAGCCTACTGCAATTTTTACGGTGGTGTCGGGTTGCTCTTCCTTGATGTTAATCTTATCGGAAATAATACCGATACTTAACCGTCCGACGGAGTTGTCATGGTGAACCTCATAATAACCGTTGGTGGAGGTAACATCATAAAAATCAAGATTGTTTCCGTTATTTTCGCTGTCATAGTTCACATCAAGCGAAATTCCGCCTATGCCGTCTTTGCAGTCAAATTCGTAAACCTTAACAAGAATATCATCTTTTTCATAATATTCTCTGTTCTCCAATAATTGTGTGATTTCATTGCTGTGAACTGTAACGGTAAAGACGGGCAGTATGGCAGCCGAAAGAATTATAGCACCGCAAAGAATTGCGGAAGTGAATTTTTTCATTTGTTTTATCCTCCTATCGGAAAATCATTGGTTTAATTCATATACTAATAGTTTAACATCTATAATCTGTATTGTCAATAAAAATATTATTTTTATAAAAGTTCTGAAAAATGTGCCTGAAATTCACAAAATTAATGAACTGATTGTAAACAAAATGTTATATTTAAAAATTATAAAATTAAGTAGTGATTTTTTCTTAAATATGTGTTAAAATGTTAATTAGATAAAATGGGAAGTTGCGTACAATTGATTTTTTAAGCAGTTCCCGAACATTTATTAAGAGGTGATTTAAATGGGCTTGTTAAAAGCTTTATTCGGCGATTACAGTGCCAAAGAAATAAAACGCATTAAACCGCTCCTTAACAGAGTTCTTGAATTGGAGGACACTTATGCGGAGATGGAAGAAGAAGAACTTAAAAGACAAACTCAGGTTCTTAAAGACAGACTTGCAAACGGTGAAACTACGGACGACATTCTCCCCGAAGCTTTCGCTGTATGCCGTGAGGGTGCGTGGAGAGTTCTCGGTATGAAGCATTTCCCCGTGCAGATTATGGGCGGTATCATTCTTCATCAGGGTCGTATAAGCGAAATGAGAACAGGTGAAGGTAAAACGCTTGTTGCTACTCTTCCGGCTTACCTTAACGGACTTACCGGCAAGGGTGTTCATGTTGTTACGGTAAACGATTACCTCGCCCGCCGTGACTCCGAGTGGATGGGCAAGCTTTACCGTTATCTCGGTCTTACCGTAGGACTTATCGTTCACGACCTCAGACCCGATGAGAGAAAATCCGCTTACGAAGCCGACATTACATACGGCACAAACAACGAACTTGGCTTTGACTATCTCCGTGACAATATGGTTGTTTACAAGAAAGATAAGGTTCAGAGAGGTCATAACTTTGCGATTGTCGATGAGGTTGACTCAATTCTTATCGATGAAGCAAGAACTCCGCTTATTATTTCGGGTCCCGGAGATAAGTCTTCCGATATGTACGAAAGAGCCGACAAGCTTGCAAGAACTTTGAAGAAGAAAGTCTTTGAGGAAATAGACTCCAAAGAGGATAACGAGGACTACTACAAAGAGTACGGTATCGATTATATCGTAGACGAAAAGGCTAGAACCGCTACATTAACTCAGGTTGGTGTTAAGAAGGTTGAGCAGTATTTCAATATTGAGAACTTGACAGACCCCGATAACCTCGAAATTCAGCATCATGTAAATCAGGCTATCAAGGCACACAGCATTATGAAACGTGACATCAACTATGTTGTAAAGGACGACCAAGTTATCATTGTTGACGAGTTCACGGGTCGTTTGATGTACGGCAGACGTTACAACGAGGGTCTTCATCAGGCTATCGAAGCAAAAGAGGGAGTTAAGGTAGAGAGTGAAAGCAAGACGCTTGCAACTATCACTTTCCAGAATTACTTCCGTCTTTACTCAAAGCTTTCGGGTATGACAGGTACGGCTATGACAGAGGAGAGCGAGTTCAGCGAGATTTACAAGCTTGACGTTGTAGAAATTCCCACAAATAAGCCCGTACAGCGTGAGGATTTGCCCGATGCAATTTTCTCAACCGAAAAGGGTAAATTTGAAGCGGTTATCGAGGATATCATTGAAGCTAACAAGAACGGTCAGCCCGTGCTTGTAGGTACAATTTCAATCGAGAAGTCGGAACAGCTGAGTTCTATGCTTAAGAAGCGTGGCATTAAACATAATGTTCTTAACGCAAAGCACCACGAAAAGGAAGCTGAGATTGTCGCTCAGGCAGGCAAAAAGGGTGCTGTTACAATTGCTACCAATATGGCAGGACGTGGTACGGATATTATTCTCGGCGGTAACGCTGAATATATGGCAAAGGCAGAGATGAGAAAGCAGGGCATTGAGGAAGAGTACATTGCCGAAGCAACAGGCTTTGCCGACACGGACGACGAAGAGATTTTGAAAGCAAGAAAGCTTTACACGGAGCTTAACGAGAAATTCAAAGACGAAATCAAGGGCGAAGCCGAAGAGGTTAAAGAAGCCGGCGGACTTTTCATTATGGGTACGGAACGCCACGAGTCACGCCGAATCGACAATCAGCTCAGAGGACGTGCAGGCCGTCAGGGCGACCCGGGTAAATCACGTTTCTACCTTTCCGGCGAAGATGATTTGTTAAGACTTTTCGCAGGCGACAGAATAAAAACAATTATGAGTGCCTTTAACGTTGAGGAGAACGTACCGCTTGAAAGCAAGACGCTTTCGAGGGTTGTTGAGAACTCACAGCAAAAGGTTGAGGGCAGAAACTTTGAAATCCGTAAAAACGTACTCCAGTACGATGACGTAATGAACAAACAGCGTGAGATTATTTACGGTCAGCGTGACCAAGTTCTCAACGGCGATGACATCAGAGATACAATTATCAAGATGATTGAGCAGACAATAGAAAGTACCGTTGCACAGTATCTTCCCGATGACTACACAAAGGAATCGTGGAATTACGAGGGCTTGAAAGAGTTCTACAAGGGTTGGCTTATTGATGAACACGATGAAGATTTCAACCTCACCGAGGAAGAACTTCAGGATACAGAGAGCGAGTATGTTGTAAACAAGCTTGTTGAAAAGGCAAAGGCAATTTACGAAGAGAACGAAAAGCTTCTCCCCGAATCGGTTATGCGTGAGGCAGAGCGTGTATATTTGCTTAAGAGCGTTGACAGACATTGGATGGATCACATTGATGATATGGAACAGCTCAAGCAAGGTATTCGCTTAAGAGGCTACGCACAGCACGACCCTGTTGTCGAGTACAGAATCGAAGGCTTTGATATGTTCGACGCTATGATTGACTCTATTCGTCAAGATACCGTAAAACTTATGCTTGTAGCACCTAAGAAGATTTACGAACAGCAGAAGCTTATGGACGATTTGAAGAGAGCAAGAGCAGAGCAGATTCGCAGAGCGGAATTGCAGAAGCAGGCAGATATCAATGCGGCAAAGGAAGCAGAGCAGGAAGAGGAAGCTGTGCAGAGTGTCCTTAAGAGAGAGCAGATTGCAAAGCCGACATGGACAAGCTCCGACCCCGAGAGCGGCAAGCCTAAGACGGTTCGCAAGACCGTTAAGCAGAAAGTCGGCAGAAACGACCCTTGCCCTTGCGGCAGCGGCAAGAAATATAAAAAGTGCTGCGGACTTAAGGAAGAGCAGAATTAATTATGTAGCTGTGATGCGAAGCTTGTTAAAGTTTGGTCAAGCTTTTTAAAGCTTGCGGTTTCCAAAGGCAGAGCCTTTGGTCGCTGACGGAACAAATCAGTGTAGGAAAATAAACTACCCTCAGCGAAACTAAACAAACTATCGAAGAAATACAAAAAATAAGCACACAAAAAATAATATCTTTCTATAAAAACAAAAGCAGGCAAGAGCGTAGCGAATTGCCAATCCAAGAAAGATATTTTACAATTTATAAATTTATTAATTTGTTTCAATAATGAGTTAGGGATTATATTCCTAACTCATTTTACTGTATATAACACAAAAAACCTCTTCCAAAATATTTCGGAAGAGGTAAAATTATTTTTATAAAAAATCTTATGAACGTTTGCTGTGGAAAGCCTCGTCAAGAATAACAGTCAAAGCTACAACCAGTAATTCATCTTCGGGGTTAGTAACAGTAATCTCGTATGTATCACCGATAGCGAGAACCTTTTTCTTAACAGTAGCGTAAACTTTCTTCTGTGCGTCGGTGAACTTGAAGCTCATTCCGAGAGCGTCACCGTCAAGCTTCCAGCCACGAGCATCGTAGTTCATATCCTTGGTGATAGCCGGAAATTTCTTCTTAATTGTGCCGCATTTCTGACCGTGAATTGAAATATCAAAGGTCTTAACCATATTTAAAACCTTTTGGTCAACCAAAGCTACCTTGTTTCCCTGTGCGTCAAAAATGTTAAAATCCGCACCGGCAGCGATAATCTTCTTCTTAGCAGTGTACTTTACAATATCACCCTGCTTGATTTCATAGCTTTCAAGCATAGAGATAACCTTCTGGTGCATTGTCAAACTAACAGACATTAAATTTTCCTCCGTCATTATAAATTAATGCGATTGTAAAATCACAAATTAATCATATCATAACTTGTATGAATTTGTCAAGCAGATTTTTTTGCTGTTACAATAAGAGAATACAGAGATTTTCAAAAATACTGTAGCTAAAATTACCGCCTTACAAATTGTCGGGTAAAAAATAAAATTTGTAAAATATACTTGACAATTAGTCGGGAACGTGTTACAATACAATCGGAGGTGAGGAAATGGCAAGGAACATAGCGATAAAGGTAGCGAGGGCGGAGAAAGATATGACTCAGACGGCACTTGCCAAAGCGGTGGGAGTATCACGTCAGACTATGAACGCTATCGAGCAGGGAGATTACAACCCGACAATCAAGCTTTGCAGGGCGATATGCAGAGTTCTGGGAAAAACACTGGACGAACTGTTCTGGATAGACGAAGAGCCGGGCAGCTCCGACGGAAATAGTGAACGCAGATAATTAGGAATGAGGAGTTAGGAATTACGCTAACTACCGCTAAAAACAGAAACATTATTAAATGTTAAAAGGAAAGAGGTATTAATATGAGTATGATGAATAATAAGAATTTTGATGAAAGACAGATTCTCGCAAGAGGTAAGGGATTTCAGATTGGTTTTCTGGTTTCTCTGGGAATGATTGTTGCAGATTTGCTTGCGGAGGATTTTTTGTCAAATGACGGATTTATTGGTATCAATGTCTATTCAAGAGCTATGCTGTGCATATGGATTCCGATTTTGGTTGTTTCGGTTTATTTCATTCTCAATGACGCATATGAGAAAATTAACGAAACAGGCGGCAAAGCTTTAATGGGTATGTTTGTTTTTGTAGGATTGTTTGAGATTATTGTAACTGTTGTCAGGGTCGCTTCGGGCAGTATTATTTTTGTTGAAAACGGTGTTGTCGGAGATGCGTTGGGGCAGATTTTTACAGGTGCGGCTATGCTTGGTATTTCGGTTGTATACTTTGTGAAGCTTGCCTTGAATAAAAAAACTTTCGGTGATGAAGAATAATTTTTTAATGCATAATTATTGTTGGAAATAAAAGTCGGTTTGTGCCGAAAAAAATTTTAAAATTGCTATTGACAAAAGTGTTATTACTGTGTATACTGTTAATATACGGTTAGACGACATCGGACAACGGCGGACAACGTCCGCAGGAAACAGGCGGTATGGGTTAAAAACAAACTATGACAGAGTAACCTAAAACTGCCGCCTAAAATTAACTATTGGTCAGATGCGTGAAGTAAAATTTAAAGAAAACTATCTTCACGTATTTCAAGCGGACGTTGTCCGCAAAAGGAGGGCTTTTTGTGAGTAAGTTAAAAAAATGGGAGAGAAAATCTCCAACAGTGTTTTCGGTTGCGGCTTTGGTTTTGTATACGATTTTGTTTATTTCGGTAAGCATTTTTTCAACTGTGTTTATCAAGATTGACAATTATTATTTGTCGTTTGCCGTAAACGAAGCTTTGGAAGCGGTTGTTTCCGTGGCGTTCCTGATAGTTTCGGGTAGGGGCAAATCTGTTTTTAAATCGAGAAAAGGCTTTTTCGGGTCGCTGTTTGTCGGTATGTATGAAATTGTTCTGTTGATTTTGTCTTTTTCGGGTGCATACTATACGAATGCAGCGGAGAAATTGGAATCCCTCGGCAATATAATAATTTTTACCGTATGTATGCTTTTGGTCGGTGTTACGGAAGAGGTATTTTTCAGAGGTGTTATTACTGATATATTTCTCGAAAATTACGGCAAAGACAGAAAAGGAATTATATTATCCGTGGCGGCTTCGGGTTTGATTTTCGGATTGTTTCATATAACTAACTTAGGTGCGGGAATAGGTCTTTTCGGAGTTCTTATACAGATTGCTCAGGCGGCAATTCTGGGAATGTTCTTTGGTGCGGTGTATATGAGAACTCACAATATTTTTACGGTGATTTTTCTTCATGCAGCTATGGATTTTGTATCTCTTTCGGCTTCGGGTCTGTGGGGCATAGGCACGGTGGAAAGCTCAATCGACGGATTCGGTGTGATGAATCTTCTTCCGCTGATAGTTTATCTTATCCCCACAATATTTATAATGAGATTTTCAAAGCTTGACGAATACCTTGCACAAAGAAATTCGCTACAAAAATAAATACATATTATACTAATTCATTTTTAGTCGATAAATATATTTAATTAGGAATAAGAAGTTAAGAACTTCTCTGACTGCTAAAAAAACGTTGTCTACCGCTCAAAGCAGAAAAAGTATTAAAAGTACGCTGTCACCTTATATCAAGATGACAGCGTATTTTTAACACGTGAAGATAGTTTGTATTATTCGTAACTTTTATTACCCGACCGAAAGTGGATTTTTATTCGGAAGTTTTTGACCAACTTTTTTAGTTCAATAACAATCATATCAGAAACTTTTGGTGGTAAGGTTACGAAAGACTGTTTTCACGTGTTTTCAGCGGGCATTGTCTGCCGCCACGTGTTAAAAAAAAGTAAATTTTTGTTGGGTAGTATTGTGTTAAGAGAGTGTTTGGGTTATAATAGAAGAATACACAATTGTAATTTTATGAAAACATTGATGTAACATTTAATTAGGTTTTAAAGAATAAATTTACGTGAGCTGTTATTTCTACAGCTGTCACAATCCTCTGTGCTTCGTGAAAGGAAAGATAGAAATGTTCACAAGAGATATAGGAATAGATTTGGGTACAGCGAATACCGTTGTTTACCTTAAGGGTAAAGGTATCGTTATGCGTGAACCGTCCGTTGTAGCCGTAGATATGCGGAACGATGACGTTCTTGCTGTCGGTACTCAGGCTAAGGAAATGCTCGGCAGAACTCCAGGCTCTATAGTCGCCGTCCGCCCGATGAAAGACGGTGTTATCGCCGACTTCGACATTACCGCAACTATGCTTGAAAGATTTATAAGAACTACCGCCCATTCGGGTATTTTCAGTCACCCGAGAATAGTTATCGCTCTGCCCTCGGGTGTCACCGAGGTTGAAAGACGTGCCGTTGAAGACGCAGCCGAACAGGCAGGCGGAAGAAACGTTGAGCTTATGGAAGAGCCTATGGCGGCGGCTTTGGGTGCGGGTTTGCCTGTGTTTGACCCCGTGGGTTCTATGGTGGTGGATATCGGCGGCGGTACAAGCGAGGTTGCCGTTATCAGCTACGGCGATATCGTTCACTCATGTTCCGTGCGTGTTGCAGGAGATAAGTTTGATGAAGCTATCATAACATATGTGAAGAAAAAACACAATCTGTCAATAGGCGAGAGAACAGCCGAGGATATTAAAATTCTTATCGGGTCGGCTTTCCCTTATGAAAATGAACGTGCTATGGAAATTCGTGGAAGAAATCTTGCGGACGGTATGCCTATGGATATAGCAATTTCTCCGTCGGAAATTCGTGACGCTTTAACGGATTGCTTTTCAATTATTATCGATGCTATCCGTCAGACACTGGAGCAAACTCCCCCCGAGCTTTGTGCGGATATTCTCGACAACGGTATCACGCTCACGGGCGGCAGTGCTTTGATAAGAGGTCTTGACAAGCTTATTTCTCAGGAAGCGAATATACCTGTTTATGTTGCGGAAAATCCTCTTGACTGCGTTGCGAACGGTACGGGCAAACGTCTTGAAATGTCTAGGGAGCAGGATTATTTTGGCGACTATGAATAATCGGGGGTTGGCTTTATATGAAAGTTAAGGAACAGAATAATTTCGGTAAGGTTCTTACTACTACGGTTATTGTGCTTCTTGTTGTTGCAGGTGTTACGGCGGCTTTGGGTAAAAACATATTTGCGGATTTTTATACATGGGCGGCAAAGCCAATGCAGCAAACCGCCGTTTCAATCAACGATACAAGCAGCGGTTCGGATAAAACACGAGATGAACTTCTTGAAGAGAACAGCGAGCTTCGAGATGAAATTAATGACTTGGTAAGTCAGGTTATAAATTATGACGATTTGAAAAAGGAAAACGAGATTCTCCGAAAATATTACGGCATTAAGGACGATAACCCCGACTACAAAATTGCGGTTGCTAATGTTATCAGACGTGACCCCAACGATGATTTTTACGGATTCACCATTGACAAGGGCAGCCGTGACAAAATCAGCGTGAACGACCCTGTTATCACCGATAACGGTTTAGTCGGCTGGATAAGCGAGGTTAATGTTACTACGAGCAAGGTTACAACCTTGCTTTCACCGGACGCAAAGGTCGGTGCTATGGACCAGAAATCCCGTGACAGCGGAATTGCCACGGGAAGTATATCATTAAGCGACGACGGCTTGCTGGAGCTTGCGGTTATCTCTGCGGATAATAAGATTAAGCCGGGAGATATTGTTATAACAACGGGTGTCGGAGGAGTTTATCCGCCCGATATAGTTATAGGCAAGGTGACTAAGCTTGACTATGACGAATACGACACAACTCCGTATGCGGTTATTAAGCCGTACGAGGACTTAAAGAGTGTGGGAGATGTTGTTGTTATTACTTCGTTTGAGGGACAGGGAGTTGTTGAAGAAGCGACCGATTCGGATAAAAGCTCGGATACAGACAGCGACTCTGAGTGAATGCGTAATTATACTCACGGTCAAAAAGATTTATCATTTTAAAGTTTGGTCAAGCTTTTTAAAGCTTGCGGGGTGCAGGGGCAGAGCCCCGCTCGCTGACGCAACAAATTAGCGTAGAAAATAAACTCCCCTCAGCGAAACTAAATAAACTATCATCAGAAACCAAAAAATAAAAACTCATATTAAATAATATCCTCCGACACAAATAAAAGCAGGCAACAGCGTAGCGAATTGCCGGTAGAAGAAAGAAAAGTGTTAAATCTTAACGCTTTCGAGTATACATTCGTAAAGTTTGATAGTATAACATTATAGCTTAAAATAAAGTATGTCAAAAACTACCGCACTAAATTAAATAGCGGTCGGGTTCGTGAGGTATAAATAAAAAATGACTATCTTCACGTGTTTCCAGCGGACGTTGTCCGCTTCACGTGTTAAAAAAAGGGGGTATTGGTTATTATAAAGAGAAAATATTATAGATATTTATTGTATGTTATCGAAATCTTTATATTTTTTATTTTGGAGGGTACTCCCGATTTAATACCGGTAATTTATCTCGCAAAACCACTTCTGCTTGTACCGGCGGCGGTTTCGATTGCTGCGTTTGAACTGCCCGTATGCTCGCTTTTTTTTGGTGTGCTGTGCGGTCTTGTTATAGATGTCGGCACGGGCGGTGTTATGGGTTTAACGTCTGTTATTCTCGGTACTGTCTGTTATTACGAATCAAGCTGGAATAATAAATATATTAAGAATAATATATATTTCGTTTTGCTTTACAGTGCGTTTTCAAGTGTGGCGGTTATTTCCCTTAAATTTTTTATTTTCTACTATATCAGAAATTACGGCGGACTTCTCGATTTTTACACAACGCATTATTTGCCGAGAATTCTGTACACGTGGGCGGTTACTCCGATTGTATATGTGCTTACGATGATTGTTTCAAAAACGTACAGAAAAAACAAGCGTAAAATTAAGGTTAAGAAGAGAAAGAGAGCCGCACCGTCGCAGCGTTCAAGTGCAAGCAGACGAAGAGCAAAACACCTTAAGTATTAAATAAAGTGTTACCCTGTGGGTAACGTGAAGTTCGCTTGCAGCGAATGAAGCTTGCACTGTGTGCAAATGAAGTGTGTCTTTGCGGACACGTGAAAGAAAGGAGGAGAATATGAAGAAAACCGAAATAAAAACCACAAACAGCGGAATACGGGCGGCAATATGTGCTTTCCTTACGATTGTAATTTTTGCCGCCTTTGTTGTGAGATTGTTTTCTTGGCAGATTATCGGAAGTGACGAGTATCGGGAGGAAGTTCTCTCCGCAGCTTCATATACTATGACTACAGTTGCAAGCCGTGGCGAAATCCTCGACAGAAACGGCAAGGAGCTTGTCGTAAACGATGCAGGATATATGATAATGTTCAATAAACTCTATATGAAAGAGAAAACAGAAAACGAAATGATTCACAAGCTTATCAAGCTTATGAAGCTTCGCCATGAAGAGTGGATTGACGCACTTCCCGTTTATATAGACGAAAACGGCAGCTATCAATTTGAGGACGGCACTGATGACACGGTAGAGTTTATCAAGAGTAAAAGTATGCTCGATATGAATAAATATGCAACCGCCGAAGACTGTATGGCGGCTTTTGCCGAAAGATTCGACCTTGAAAATACACGCTATTCAAAAGAAGAGCTTCGAGATATAATCAGTGTTCGCTATAATATGGAGTTCTGCGGCTACAGCAATTCAACGCCCTATAAATTCGCCGAGGATATCAGCCGTGATATGGTGGCGATAGTTCTTGAAAATTCTCAGGGATTCCCCGGGGTGGAGTGTGCAAGTACTTTCGTAAGGTACTACAATAACGGCGACTTAGCACCGCACTTGCTCGGCACTGTGGGGGCGATTTCCCAAAGTGAATACAACGAACTGAAAGACGACGGCTACAGCCTTGACGACAGGATAGGAAAGAGCGGCATTGAAGCCGCAATGGAAGCATATCTCAGGGGTACGGACGGCGAGAAGAGGGTTACAAAAACCTCCGACGGTACAATCGTTGAGGAAACAGAAACAGTCAAAGCCGTTCCGGGAAATTCGGTTTACCTGACTATCGATTCCAAACTTCAGGAGGAAACAAACAAGGCTCTTGCAAAGAACGTCACCGAAGCCGGGAAGATGTACTCCGACTGTGTTGCCGGTGCGGCGGTTATGATTAAGCTGAGTGATTTTTCCGTGCTTGCGTGTTCAAGCTATCCGTCATATGACATTCAGAAGTACAGCACCGACCCCGACTATTATGAAGAGCTTATGGGCGATTCCTCACTCCCTCTCTTTGACCGTTCTCTTTCGGGTAACTTTATTATAGGCTCGACCTTTAAGCCGTGCGTTGCGGCAGGGGCTCTTGAAGAGGGAGTTATAACTCCGACTTCCACTATCTTTTGCAGTCAAAATTACGACTTCTATAAAAATGATGTTATCCGCTGTTTGGGATATCATTCCTCCGAAACGGTCAGAGATGCCCTCCGTGATTCGTGCAACTATTTCTTTGCAGATGTGGGCAGACAGCTTGGCATTACCTCAATGGACTATTACGCCGAGAAATTCGGTCTGGGTGTTCATACGGGTATAGAGGTTTACGAGGATACGGGTATTCTCGCAGGACGTGATTCGACAGTGTGGTATGACGGAAACACCTGTCAGGCGGCTATCGGTCAGTCTGATAACGCATTTACCCCGATTCAGCTTGCAACATATGCGGCAACAATCGCCAATGACGGAGTACGTCTGAAAACTCACTTCGTTGACAAGATAACGGATTATTCGGGAAAGAACGTTATTGTGGATAACAGCAAAGAACCCGAGGTTGCTGCAACGGCAGGAGTTTCAACAAGCAATATGAAAGTTGTAAAAGAGGGTATGCGTCAGGTAGTCACAGCAGGTACGGCTAGAGAAATTTTCGCAAACTATTCCGTTCCTGTTGCCGCAAAGACAGGTACAGCCGAGAACATTGGCACGGATAACGTAACGTTTATAGCTTTTGCACCGTATGAGAAACCCGAAGTTGCTGTAGCGGTAGTTATCGAACACGGCGGAAAGGGTACTTATTCAATGGGTACGGCAAAGGCAATGTTTGATGCTTACTTTAAATCTACCGGCAGAATCAGCGACAATTCTTCAAAAACAACCTCATCAAAAACAACTTCAAGTAAAAGCAGCAATAATAATTAAAACAATAAAAAGCACGTTCTGTCCATAAAAGACAAAGCGTGCTTTTTTATTATGAGTATAATTATTAATTTGCAAAAATCCTGCTATTGCAAATTAATTTCCTATTATCCGAACCCGTAATTACGCATTACTTTTTTGGGCTTCTTTTTCTAACGTCCTCTTCAATGCTTTCTTTCCAGCTTGCGTCTACTCTTGTGCCTTTCGCCGCACGTCGCATACCGGTAATTACATTCGTAACAGCCGCATAGTTGGTAGCAATACCCTGACTGTCGTTTAAGAACGTTGCCGAACGGTCGGCGGAAATACCGATTTTGTTTGCTTCGGAAACAGCGTCCATATTTGCTCCCAAGAAAATAAATTCCCAGTTAAGCTCCTTTTGCTGGCTTTCGATAAGAGCTTTTATCTTCGGATACGTATACTTACGGCTTGAATTTTCAAAGCCGTCCGTTGTGATAACGAAAATTACTTTCTCCGCACGTTCGTCATCGGGGAGGGCATTCTGGATTTTGTTCAGTCTTTCGACAGTTGTGCCTACAGCGTCCAAAAGCGAGGTAGTGCCACGAACGGAATAATCTTTTTCGGTAAGCGGTTCTACTGCGTTAATTGGAAGTCTGTCGTGCAGAAACTCAATTTCGTGGTCAAACAGTACCGTTGTAACATGTACGCTGCCTTTTTCGGCTTTCTGCTTTTTAAGCATAGAGTTGTAGCCGCCGATTGTGTCGCTCTCCAGTCCGCCCATTGAGCCGCTTCGGTCGAGTATGAACACAAGCTCGGTCAGGTTCTTTTTCATAGGCTTTTCCTCCTTGTAAAATTAAATCTTTGAAAACACTTCCCCCAATCCTTGATATATCACCAAATCGGCAATATTGTCATACGGTGTTGAGGACTTGTTTATAAGTACCATTTTGTTTCCGTTGAAATAGTTGATGTAGCTGCTCGCAGGGTAAACCGTCAAAGACGTTCCCCCTATAATGAGCAGGTCGGCGTTTGAAATCGCCTTGACCGCACCTCTTACAACTTTATCGTCAAGAGGTTCTTCATACAAAACCACATCGGGTTTGATAACCCCTCCGCATTCACAGTACGGAACTCCTACTGTGTCAAATACGGAATGTGCATCGTGAAACTTTCCGCAGGCTATGCAGTAGTTTCTGAGTACACTGCCGTGAAGCTCGTATACTTTCTTTGAGCCGGCTTTCTGATGAAGTCCGTCAATGTTCTGTGTTACAACAGCGGAAAGTTTGCCCTTTTCTTCAAGCTCTGCAAGCTTGTAATGTGTGATGTTAGGCTCATACTTCAGACTGTTGAGCTTATCCTTGTAGAATTTGAAAAACTCTGCCGTCTTGTTCATAAAAAAACTGTGGCTTAAAATCTCCTCGGGCGGATAGTCGTACTTCTGATTGTACAGTCCGTCCTTGCTTCTAAAATCGGGAATGCCGCTTTCGGTCGAAACTCCCGCACCTCCGAAAAATACAATCCGTTTACTCTTTTCAACCAATGCTTTGAACTCTTCAATTTTTTCGTTCAATTAAATCATCTCCTACATTTTAGTAACAAGATAATCATATGTTTCTTTAGATATGTCAACAATGGTATCTATTGGTGTCTGATAGTCAAGAACCCCCTCCGACATCACACAGATAATATACGGTTCTTTTGTAAAGATAATTGCAACATCGTTTTGTACATCGTCAAGCTCGCCTGTCTTGTTTGCAGTTGTAACGCCGATAGGAACGCCTGCCGGAATTTTTGCCTTTCTCTCTTGGTTCTTCAAATGCCTAAGCATGTCCTTTGAATGAGGGAGCTCGCCGTTTATAAGCATTTCAAGGAACTTTGCCGTATCGCCTGTTGTGGTGTAATTGTCCTTGATGACATTATCGTCAATAATCATTCTGTCCATATTTGTATTTGTGAATCCGTATTTCTTACAATAATCGGTTACAATTTTTCTGCCTTTAACGCTGTCGCCTCTGCCGAGCATTGTGACAAGTGTGTCGGCGGACTCGTTGTCGCTGATTATAATCATACATTCGATAAGCTCGTCAATATCAACTCCGTCATAGTCTTTTTTCAAAGCGTCGAAATCCTCGTAAACAGCTCCCATTACAAACATTTTTATAACGCTTGCAGCTTGCAGTTTTTTCTGATTAATGCTCAGGCTGTCGCCTGTTGACGGAATGGATACGTACACCGACCATTCTCCGCCTGTAATCTCTTTGGCTTGCTTAATAGTCTTTTCGATTTCGCTCTGCAAATCGTCAAGGTCAATCTTATACTGATTTTCGTCAATAAAATACTGAACCTGTTGAGTTTTAATCTCAACTTGGTCTGGTGTTGCAACAGGCTCGGGGATAACCTTATCCTTGCTGTGTGCCTTTGCGGAAACAATAGCTACGGAGAGCATTCCGACAGCCAACAATGTTAGAAAACTTACAGCAGAAAAAACGATAGCTTTTTTCTTTCCCGAGCTTTTTGCTATGTGCTTGCCTACATATCTCTTCTTTTTCATTTTTAGTATGAAACTCCTTACTACTCTACTATACCGAACACTTCTTAAAAAGTACATATCCGGTAAAACATAATACCCCATAATTATACTGAAAAATAACAAAACAATTACAAAAAAACTTTTATATAATAAATTATAAAACATAACCGCCCGAAAATCAATATCTTTTCGAGCGGTAAAAAAAATTTACGGTATATTAATAAACAAAGTCCCAATATTGGAGTTTCTTTAGTTAATTTTTCTACAGAAAATTTGAAAATATGAAATTTTTGCAGCTGTACGGTTGCAAAGCCTGTTAAAGTTTGGTCAAACTTGAAAAGAAAAATAAACTACCCTCAGCGAAACTAGATAAACTTTTTGTAGAAAAAATAAATCAAAGCAACCCTTAGAATAATATCTTTCCTTACAAACCAAAAAGGCAACAGCACAGCGAATTGCCGGTATAAGAAAGATAATGTATGATTTAATTTAAACCGTACAAGTATAATTTTTTCAATTAATCCTCGGCAACAATTTCTTTATAAAATTCGGAATAATCCTTTCTGCCGTCCTTTGTGAAAGCAATTGCCGTTCTCGGGTGCTGATTCAAAAGACCCGTAAGGAGATACTGAATATCGTAACCCCAAACAACACCGTCTGCACGAAGCTTGTTGATATGCTTTTCGATGAACTGGAGAACAGGGTAAACATCATACTTTGGATTGCGTAAGAAGCCGAGAAGAAGCTCCATAGCACAGTTTCCCGCACCTCTGCCCATAGAAGAGTATGTTGCGTCGAGCCAGTCAACACCGATACCCACTGATTCAACGGTATTTGCGAAAGCAAGCTGCAAGTTGTTGTGAGCGTGAATACCTACTTTTTTATTGTACTTAGCGGCGAAATTGAGATAGATGTCCGCAAGACGTGCGATTTGTTCGGGATAGAGAGAACCGAAGCTGTCAACAACATAGAACACATCAACAGGAGTTTTTCCGAGGATATCGAGAGCAGCGGAAAGCTCACTCTCACGGGCATTTGAAACAGCCATAATATTACAGCTTGTCTGATAGCCTTTTTTGCAGGCATCTTCAATCATATCCACAGCCTCGGGGATAGTGTGAATGTATGTAGCGATACGGATAAGGTCGATAGCACTGTCTTTCTTGCTGATGATGTCGTTTTTGTAGTCACATCTTCCAACGTCAGCCATAACGGCAATTTTGAGGTCGGTGTTGTTGTCGCCGACAATGGCTCTGATGTCGTCCTCGTTACAGAACTTCCACTTGCCGAATTTGTCAACGTCGAAGAGTTCCTTTGAAGCCTTGTAGCCGAACTCCATATAGTCAACACCGGCTTTCTGGTTAGCGAGGTAGAGGTCCTTTACAAATTCGTCCGAGAAATAGAAATCGTTTACCAGACCTCCGTCACGAAGAGTAGCATCAATAACTTTAATGTCGGAGCGGTAATCAATCAATTCCGATACATCTTTCATTTTATAATCTGTCCTTTCTTTTTTTTAACACGTGAAGATAGTTGGTCTTATCATTAACTTTATGAACCCGACCGAGCGGGCAATGCCCGCTGAAAATACGTGAAGATAGTTATTTTTATCATTAACTTTATGAACCCGACCGAAAGTCGGTTTTGTAAGGTAGTTTTATGTTGCTCTTTTATAGTTTGTGTTTAACTGTTATTGTTACCAACAAAAGTTAAATAAGGTAACAAAAGTCGAACCATACAAAATGTCGCACCTTCTAATCTCTCCTGCGGACGTTGTCCGCCTGCCGAGCGACTTGCATCATAATGGCACATTCCATTCTCTTTCGGAACAGCTTGCAGCCGTACTCGTAAACTCCCGTAATCGACCCCGTAGCGTGATATGAATTTGCCGCACAGCCGCCGCTGCAATACAGCTTCGCCCAGCAGTCACGGCATTCCTCTCTTGCATAAGCATTGCAGAGCTTGAATTCGTTCTGAGCGTCTTTGTTGAGAACTCCGTCCCAGATGTTTCCAAGACTGTACTTTTCATCGCCTACAAACTGATGACAGGGGAAAAGCTCACCCCACGGTGTTACCGCCATATATTCAGTACCCGAGCCGCAGCCGGAAATCCTCTTGTAAATGCAGGGACCGCCTTTCAGGTCAATCATATAATGGTAGAATGTAAATCCGTTGCCTTTTTTCTCACGTCTGAGCATTTCCGTGGCAAGTATTTCGTACTGTTCAAATAGCTTCGGCAAATCCTCTTCGGTTAAAGCGTAGGGGTCTTGGGGCTTACAGACAACGGGTTCCATAGACAGCTCCGTAAATCCCAGATCAGCCATATGAAAAATATCGTTTGTGAAGTCAACATTGTTGTGTGTGAATGTTCCACGCATATAGTATCCGTGGTCGCCCCGACGTTCAATGAAATGCTGAAACTTCGGAACAATCATATCATAGCTGCCCTTGCCGTTTACAGTTTTGCGGAGGTGGTCGTGTACTTCACGTCTGCCGTCAAGACTTAATACAACGTTGTGCATTTCCTTGTTGGCAAAGTCGATAACATCGTCATTAAGCAAAACTCCGTTAGTTGTAAGAGTAAAGCGGAAATTTTTGTTGTGAATTTTTTCAAGCTCACGTCCGTACTTTACAATTTCCTTGACAACTTCCCAGTTCATAAGCGGTTCGCCGCCGAAAAAGTCAACCTCAAGATTGGTTCTTTTGCCCGAATTTTCCACAAGAAAATCAAGCGAACGTTTTCCGACCTCCAGCGACATCAAAGCACGGTCGCCGTGATATTTACCCTGACTTGCAAAGCAGTATTCGCAGTTGAGGTTACAGGTATGAGCCACGTGCAGACAGAGAGCTTTAATAACGGTGTTTCTTTTTTTGAGGTCAAAAGCCTTGCCCTCGTAGATATCGGGAGCAAAGAGTTTTCCGTTTTCCTTTAGAGTTTCGATATCGTCAAAGAGTTCGAGGAGTTCTTCTCTTGTAACGTCTTCGTGGTCACTGTACTTATCGAGCAAAAAATTTATAATGGTATCCTTGTCGTTGTTCTCGTACATTTCTATTGCGTCGTAGGCAACCTCGTCAACGGCATGAACGCTTCCGCTGAAAACATCGAGAACAATGTTATATCCGTTCAATTTATAGCAATGTATCATAATAATCAATAGTCCTATCTTTTTACTGTTACAAATACATATACAATATACAAAAAGAAATGCCGTTTACGCCTATTAGGATAAACGGCATACCAAAAGATTGAGCAAGGATTATTTCTCGCTCATGCACTTCTCGCACTGCTGATTAGCAACGCCGCAAGAAGTTTTGCAAGCGGACTGACAAGAAGTCTGGCATTCGCCGCAGCCGCCGGTCTGAGAACTTTTTTTCAAATCACGAGTTTCGATAGTTTGAATTCTTTTCATAAACGGACAACCTCCTTTTATAATATCACATTCTTAGTCTAGCATAATTTGTTGAATTTGTCAATGCTTTTTTATGCGGGCGGACAACGGCGGACAACGTCCGCAGGAGATACGCACTAACTTTATAAAAAAGCTGAATTTAATACTTGTAAAATATTTTTTATACCAATATTCAGAGATTTTAAGTGCTAATTTGGTTAGAAAAATTTGCTTTTAGTTATTGGTCAAATATTTTTAAATTGCAAACCGCAAGGTTTGCCGCCGATTCTCTTCACTTTTCACTATTCTCTTTTCACTCTTCACTTATTTTTTAGAGAAGAGATAGCTTAACTTAAGTTAGTGCATATGCGGCTCGCCCCCCAAGGGCATGACGGACGGAAGAGCCGCTATTTTTTTATGTAGTGGTGTGTGCCTGTAGGACACACACCACTTGTTATATTTTTAATAAATATTAGCATTGAATAAGAATTATAAATTAAAATATTATTGTAAAACAAAAAACAAGGTTGAAGTTTTCGAGCATAAAAGAAACTCTTATCTTCAACCTTTGACCGTTTCCGTCGGCATTGCCGACCTAATTTTCATTTACCTTAATTGTTTTTCATAAATTTATGGGGATTGACCCATTTGCCGTTCTCTTTTACCGCTACATGAACGTGCGACTGCTCCGCTGTTTCACAGGGGATTGCGTAAACCGTTCCCACAAAATCTCCTGCCGAAATTACTTCGCCCATTTGCACAAAGGTTGTTTGTGCCAATCCGCAGTAGTACGATTCCACGCTGTCGGAATGCTCCACGACTACAACAGTTCCCAGCATATTATCGTAATAAATATCCTTTACAACTCCGCTTCCCATTGTTCTGACTTTATCGTCAACCTCCGCTTCGTAGTCAATCCCCGTGTGTGCTCTGTAATCGCCAAGCGTCGCATTATATACGGGTACTTCCGAGTAGTCCTGTGTAATGTTCTTGTTGTTGATTGGCTGAGATGTGAACACTACCTCCTTGTCGGTTTTCTTGTCACTCTTCTTGTCGTCCTTAACTCCGCTTACCGTTGCGTTTACCTGTGCTTCTTCTTCCTCAACCACATACGAAACCGCTGAAGAAGTCTTTTCCGATTTATCGCTGTCGGTATTCCTTTCACTGTAGGTCGCAACATCGGGATTTAAGTATGAGTTTACGTTATTTACCGTCGTCCACAATGCCGCACCGATAGCCACAAGGCAAATCGAAAGAGCCGTTATAAAGCCTTTTGTAAAGGTTTTTCCGTTCCCTTTATTATTATGCTCGTAATCCTCTTCGTATTCGTCCTCCGTGTTGTTTTCATCGTCTTCGTCAAAATAATCATTGAAAAAATTTTTATCCACGGTAACACCTCCGATTTTATTATTGGTATTTTTATGGAATTTATACATAGAAATTTTAGTCGGACTTTCTTAACAATTGATGTACAAAAAAGCATAAAAAATTCAAAATCCATTGACACTAACTGTAAAATATGATAAAATTTAATATATTATCAATAAAAGAAAAATGCTTGTAACAATACAATTATAAATAGCTGTGAATAAATAATAACAGTTTAATCGTAGAAGTGTGAATTGATATGGAGGAATGGTCATATATATGCTGTTCTGTGATGTGGGACAGCATAATAAACCCCATGTTGTATTACGGAGAATATGAAGCTGCTATTGCAATTGACGGAGAATTGTTAGCCGGTTCTCTGCCGCATAAGCAATTAAAGATAGTGACGGGTTGGCTTGCTTTTCATGAAGAAGAAGCCTATAAGGCATGGAATCTTGCTGTTAAGGGTGAACATTTTGAAAAAATTCCGCCAATGAAATGAGGTGAAATAAATGTATATTGTGAATGACATATGCTATGCCGGAGAAATGCAAAACGGTATAAAAGTTACGGAAGCAAAGCCGCTTCAAGGCGGTGTAATGCTTGTTACATTTTCTACAGGGGAAAAGCGATTGTTTGATACCACCACTCTTCAAGGAACAGCGTTCAAACCGCTTGCCGACGAAAAGAT
Source organism: uncultured Ruminococcus sp. (assembly GCA_902801245.1). GTDB lineage: Bacteria > Bacillota > Clostridia > Oscillospirales > Acutalibacteraceae > RUG592. Next base: position 3,953 of record CADCHW010000011.1, on the reverse strand, counting down.
TTTTAATAATCCGGTTCTTTTTCACGGAGTGATTACATGGAATAACGGTGAAATAGACATTGCCCCCGAAGCCGTGTATTATAACAGTTATCCATACAGCAGTGAGTTGTTAATCACAAACTAAAAATAATTACGCATTAAAAAATCTCCGCCCGAAAGCTCGTAAGGCTTTCAAGCGGAGATTTTCTTTTAGTTTAAAAACTACTGTCTGTTATAATAATCAATGCCCTTGCTCGGCTTAAAGTATGTTCGTATATATCCGTCTGTGGAAACTATAACAAATTCGTTTGTTTCCTCCAGATAGTATACATCGTCGCCGTCTTCGGCTTCAAGCTTGTGGAGAGAGTTTTCGTCATTGATAACTCTGTTTGCTCCCTCAACGTATTCCTCTACAGTGGCATAATTGAAGTCTTCATTGTGCTTTGCAAAATGGTCGTTCATAAGCTTGTCATTTCTGAAAGAGTATGTAACGGTTGTATCATCGCTTTTTTCGTCCTCCGAAACAACGCTTTCCTCTGCCGTGCTTTCTTCGGATTCGCTTTCATCAACGGAAATACTCTCATTTTCCTCATCGGATACCGCAGCTTCCTCCGAGGAACTTTCACTGTAAACACCGCTTGTAATGTTATCCGCAGTATCATCATTCAGAGTGTAATCAAACGAACAGCCGCAGAAGCCGGCTATCGCTGTCAGCACACACAGTATTACTGCAAAATAAGATTTGAATTTAGTGTTTTGCAATTTTTGGAAATTCACTTTATCACCAACCTTAGAAATATTATTTTTATCATTATAACATACATTGAAGTATGTGTCAAGCTGATAAAAAATATTTTACAATTTTGCAGGTATTACTTATCGTTTAAATCTTTTATTACCGCTAAAATATGCTCTGCTCTGTTTGGCGATAAATTATTTATTTCTTTAAAGATTTCTTTTGAAAGACTTGGGTTATCGATTCCCATGTCAAAAAATTCTTTTGGGGATATTCCCAGAAATTCACAGATATAGAAAAAACCGTTCATTGATGGCAGTGTGCGTTTGTTTTCGATTTTGTTGATGTAGCTTTCACTCTGCCCCAATGATAAGCTCATATCACGAGCTGATACACCTTTTTGTATTCTCAGCTGTGAAAGTCGTTTTGAAAACCATTCTGTATAGTCCATAGTTCATTCCTCCTGTTACTTATAATAAAGCCGTACTATGAAAATTTCAGAGAATTAAAAGATATGTTTTTCTTGACATAAGGATAATAAAGATATATAATTAATATATGGATATATTTATATTCCATTTGTTCACATTTTATAACAGCCACTCCACATAGAAATACCCAATTCCAAAAACGGCAAGGATTTAAAAGTATCCTCGCCGTTTTCGTTATTGTTTATTCAATTATTTTTTGTATGCCGTTGTTTTAATCAGTTGCAGCCGCAGCCGTTGTTGTAGCTGCCATAGTCGTTGTTGCCGTTGCATACAATGAGGATTATAATGAGAAGAACAACCCAAGTACACTTGCAGTTTCCGAATGCGTTACACATAACATATGCCCCCTATAATTCAATAACATCAAATTAGAATACATTACTTTAAAATGTTTCTCTATTCTCTCTTTTCACTCTTCACTAAATTGCAAAGATTTTTTGAGGAGAGCAAAGAGTTTACACAGATGTCTTCTTAAGTTGATGATATTGTAATTTGAATTTATAATAATTTATTTTTCACAGCGGCGAGGAAACTATCCCCACCGCTTTTTTTATATTCGGTTATTCAATCAGTTGCAGCCGCAGCCGTTGTTGCAGTTGCCGTAATCGTTGTTGCCGTTGCAAACGATGAGAATGATTACCAAAAGGATTACCCAAGTACAGTTGCTGTTGTTGAATGCGTTACACATAAAATGTGCCTCCTTAAAAATGGTTGTTATTTAAATGCTAATTACGGAATTCTGTGTGGTTTCTGTGGCGTTTTCCTCTTTAACATTTATAATACATACTATAGAAAAAGGCTTGTTCGTGCTACTTGTCCAAACAAAAAGAATTTTTAAAAAATCAAAAAAATCTTCGGAACACTATTGACAGTCACGTGAACCTGTGATATAATCTAAATATCACGAGAAAAGGAGTGATGACAATGACACACTGTTGAATGAACGAGTTGTATTTAGTCACGTTATTCCGATATTTTGACGAAAAATAATATCAACAGCCATTTTGACAGCTGATTTTTTTATATTTGATTGCATTGTTTGATAAAAATTTCAAATTCCTCTTGTTTTTTAGTTTTTCTTCGGAACGTTATTGACAGTCAGACGAACCTGTGGTATAATCTTTATATCGTCAATAATGGAGGAATGACTATGATTAAATATATACCCGGCACAGTTTTAGAGTTTGACATCAATAAAAATTCGTGTGCCTTTGATGTTATAAAACCTTTTTTTGCATTGACTAACGGCATAACGCTTGCTCAGGTCAGAGAACTTACAGGACTGGAAACCTCGACTATTCAAAACTGGGTTAAGCGTGGCTGGGTGCCGTCACCTATCAACAAGCGTTACGGAGAGAGGCAGATTGTGAGAATTATGCTTATCAACAGTATTCGCAGGGCAATGCAGATTGAAAATGTTATAAATCTTATGGCATACATCAACGGAGATGTTGAAGATACCTCGGACGATGTCGTAAGTGATGAGGTACTTTTCAATGAGTTTTGCAAAGCTGTTTATCTCAGCGACAAATCTAACGCATACGACAATGAAGTGATTGGAGCGATTGTTCGTGAGCAGGTTTCTCATGTTCCCGGTTTGGACGAAACGGGAAAGGAAAAGCTTCAAAAAACACTTCAAATTATGGTTTTGGCATTTCTGGCAGGTCAGATTAAAGACAGAATTGATGAAGAATTAGCAGATATTTTTTCTTGATTTTCTTAGTAAGAAATCTTCCGCCCTATAAAGATATTCTTACTGTAGATAAATAAGAATATTTTTGATTGAAAAAGAGTTATACGTAACTCTCATTAAAAGGAAATTTGGACGCATACAATGTGCGTATTTTCTGTGGGCATTAACCGCTATGGGTAAGGAAAATTAGTAGCCGTTAGGTACGGAATATTATTAAATTTGAAAATTGGATATATAGAATAACATAAAAATAGGAACTATATGAAAATTAGGAACTGATTAAGTTTACGGTATATGAAAAACGGTAGTACGGATTTTTATAATTTGGAAGGTATGTGAATCCGTTTTGAGTTGTCAGACGTAATGCCGCAAGCCGGTTATGTAACGTCTGCTTCGCACGGTGAGCCGGGGTTGCTCCCGGCGGACAAAGGTCAAATGACCCGATTTTATTTTTAATTTTTTTGGAAGGTGTTTTATATACACAATAATTGCCACTGAGCGAATGCAAGGCTTTTACATAAATTGTCGGTGTTCTTTCTTTAAATGGGGGGAATACCGACTTTATTTGTAGCTGTACGGTTGAATTTAAAATCGTCCAATATCTTTCTTAGACCGGCAATTCGCTACGCTGTTGCCTGTTTTGGTTCGTAAGGAAAGATGTTGTTTTGAGAAGTGCTTTTGTTGTTTGCTGTTGCTGGTTTATTTAGTTTCGCTGAGGGTAGTTTATTTTTCTACGATAATTTGTTTCGTCAGCGACAAGGGCTCTGCCCTTGCTGGTGCAAGACCACTAGGAACACCTGCCAATCAGCTGTCGCCTACGGCTTGGCTTCTTGGGGTGTTCCGTCGCCCGCAAGCTTTAAAAAGCTTGACCAAACTTTAATAAGCTTCGCAACCGTACAGCTACCTTTATTTTTATAAATCAAAAAACCACGGTCTGTAGCTATTAGCTACAGACCGCTTTAGTCTATTTTTATCCAATAACAGGAGTGTCTGGTGTGGGGTTGGTAATTTGTTGTGCAAGTGTTCCTGTAATCTGTACAAGAGTAAAATCTTT
>CADCHW010000010.1 GCA_902801245.1 uncultured Ruminococcus sp. | reverse complement strand
AACTTCCGACTAAAACAATTATACTCGCAAGCATTAAGATTTACCGCTTTTCTTCCTTAGAATTGTCCGCTGCATTATAGTTAAAGCTTGGCATTAATTCCAGCTTAAATTTGTTCTTCTCGTGCATAGCGTCAATTTTTGACTTGACGTTCAAATCCTCAATATTGCCGTTTCTGATATATTCGTCAAGTACGGCATATGTGAACCCGAGATTATCTTCGTCTGTTTTGCCGCAAAGTCCGTCAATCGGGGGCTTTTCAATAAGATGTTCGGGAAGTCCGAGTTCCCTGCCGACAGCCTTAACCTCCGTAACGGTCAGCTTTGAAAGCGGACTGAAATCTCCTGCCCCGTCACCGTACCTTGTTGCATATCCTACCCAATCTTCGGAGAGATTACAAGTATTTGCAACTCTGCCGTTACAGCTTTGAGATACCGCATAAAGAGTACTCATTCGTATTCTTGCAGGAAGATTCGTTTTTGCCTGTTCGGAAAGCTCAATCGGAACGGCACTTTTAACGGCTTCAACCGTACTTCCGATATTCACAGCATAATACTTGATACCAAGATGATTAACCAAATCATAGGAAAAATCAATGTCGCTTTGCTCACCGCTCGGCATAAGCACACCGATAACTCTTTCCTTGCCCAAAGCTTCAACGCAGAGAGCCGCCGTTATGGAACTGTCCTTGCCGCCCGAAATACCGACTACCGCATTGCAGGATACACCGTTTTCCTCAAAAAAGTTCCTTATCCATTCAACACAGTCTTTCGTGACTGTCTTTACATCAAACATTTAAAAGTTCCCCTCGTGTAAAATTTCTCTTATTTCTTTAAGCGACTGTTCGGAAGTCATTCTGCCGTCCTTGAAAATTGTAACAAGCTTGTTATTCTTATCGGCTGCGGCTTCCGCCCAAGTGTGTTCGTCCGTAAACGTAAACGCTCCGTTTTCGTCTTGCTTAACTATACAGCAGCCTTTCTGCGATTTCTTAAATCCGCCCTCTTTCGGGTTCTTGAAAATCGGATAAGGAACGTTGTCAATCTCGCAATAGGTGGCTTTAATGCAGGAAGAGAATGTATCTCTTGTAAACGGTTTCAAAATTCCCTCTTCCTCTATACATTGCATTGAAAACGACCCTACACCGAGTGCAGCGTTTGAACAAGCAAAACCGTTTTCTTCAAGTATTCTGTAAATCTCCTCACACCTCTGAACAGTGATAGAATCGCCGTAAATCGCTTTTACGTGCGGGTCAAGGACTTTATAACCCTTGCTGTTTACCACGGTCTTTGTAACTACCTCTACACAGTCGCCCGAATCACCTCTCATAAGCATACAGCCTTTATGGTTCAAAATCTCTTCACGGAGTTCGGGGAGAATATTTTCGATAACATTCCAGTAATCATAGGAATCGAGAACTGCCGAGAAGCTTGTTTCGGGGTAAATCTCGGTGAGCAGACGGCGGAGAAGAGTTATTTCATCACCGTCAATTGCAAAGTTGCTGCACATTACGGAATGTTCAGTGCTGGGACTTCCGAACGCAACGGGTTCTTTTGTGCAGTCGCAGTTATAGTACTTTTCAAGATACGGAATTGTCGGAACTGTCGCCGTATTCAAAAAGGACAAGCACCAGCCTGCACCGGCTTTAATTGCCGAGTCGGTACATTCTTCACCTCTGAAATCGAATGCTCCGAGAGCCTTTGCCCTGTCGATGTTATTGTCACAGGTAAGGTCGTAATAGCGGTTGACAATTTGTCTGTAGGTATAGCCTACGGTTGCGGCAAGCATCGGGTGCCAGCTTTCGGCGGAAATCAAGCTTTCAAGCGACTGCGGAAGCCACGCAAAATCGGGGTGAGTATTTGTAATGCCGAACATCGGAACGTGCATAGGGACAAGCGAACCCTCGGGAAGAGAAATAATTTCAATAGGAAGATATCCGAGTTTATGAAGCTTTTCCACTTTCTCTATTTTATAAGCATTTGCCCCGAGAGCAGCGTCCATAATTCGGCGGTACTCCGAAATTACGTCCTTAAAATCACGGTTGAAAAACTCCTCGTTAAAGTAGTCTATAAGGTACTTTTTTACAAATCCCTGCAAACCGAACATTACAACCTTATCCCACATCTTAACTCTGCTCATTCTCGGTGTGAAGTAAGACACGGATTTTGTAATGTTCTTTGGCAGCATTTCTGCGTGAACGGCTTTATAAAAATCAATCAATAACATTGGATTAATATTACTCATATTTAAGCACCTCTATTTTATCATTATTGGCTGTAAACAAACTGTTTGTTGTGAACACGCTTTGAATCAAATCTCCTTTGAGAACTTCACCTTCAAGGATAGTGTTTTCGCAGTGAGAAACGTAGAGATACACTTCACTTGCACCAAGTTCTTTAAGTTTTAAGGCACTGTGATAAAATGTTCCTCCACGGCTTGAAATATCGTCAACTATAAGAACCTTGCTGCCGCTGACAAGCTCCGTCATACCCGAAACTTCAAGTTCCTTAATCTTGCCTGTTGCCCAATCTCTTTTCTTAATGCCGAATGCAAACGGACGGTCAATCATACCCGAGTAACGCTTCATAGCACCCTCGTCGGGATAGAACATCAGAAGCTTTTTGTCACCGATTTTCTCTATGACTTTGTTTATATAGGTCAAGGGGGATTTGACAACAATATTGTCAATCAAAGCTTCACTCACGCTTGAATGAGGGTCGAGAACCGTCACGGACTTAAAACCTAGGTAATTAATGATTTCGGAGAAATATTTGAGGGTAAATACATCTTCATCGGATTTCACTCTATCCTGACGTGCATTTGGAATATATGGCATATCAAGATGAACATTCACAACACCGTGCGACTTCAAATGCTTTGTGAGGTAAATCAAAGCGACAAGCTCCTCGTTATTCTCAAACTTCCAGAGGATATTTGCGGAGCGTTCCTCTTTGTGGTTGGTTTCGACATATTCTTTCATTAAGATTGTACTGTCGGGGAAATGATTTATGTTGACAGGTTTATTGTTTAGATAAATCATATTTTCAACCTCCTATAACATTTATCTGACAGCATTTCATCGCTGCAAGTGCGGCATTGTGCGTTTCGGGAGTAACACCTGCACAGCAAGCCGAATCAACCGAAATTTCCGCTTCGGGGAAATTCGCTTTAAGAATCAACGCATTCGATATTACACATATATCTGTACAAAGTCCTACAAGTTCAATTTCAAAATCTTCGTCACCGCAAACTTTCTTAATCTCGTTCGGCAAATTTACCGAACCAAAGGTTATCTTTTCGACCGCTGTAAAATCTTTATTCTTCAAAGCCGCTTCAACTTTACTGTCAAGCTTCCAGCCGTCACTGTCCTTTATGCAGTGCGGAACAGGGAGATTTCTGCCCTCGTTTGTTTCCAAATAATTCTCAAAGTGTGTATCATAAGTTGCGAAAATCAAACCGCTGTGTGAATTAATCTTATCGACAACATTGTCAACGATTGCGGCAGCTTCTTTTGTACCCAACGCACCGTCCACGAAGTCTTTCTGCATATCTACTACAATTAAAATCTTTTTCATGATGTTACCTCTTTCTCCTGTAAAGCTTTGCGGGTCTATGCCCTGCCCCCGTGACATATTCATCTGTTTCTTCAACATACTCTGCGGCTTTCCGTCTGAAATTTGCTGGAAGCATAGAAACATTCAAAATAGTTTCCTGAACACATTGAAGCTCCGTAAGCGTGAACGTTTCGGGCAGAAAATCAAACATAACTTCAAAATCCCCGATACACTTTCTCAAAGCCGTAAGAGCCGCCGCTATAATAGAAGCGTGGTCAAAAGCAAGCGTTCCGCTGTCGATAATACGATACTTTGTAACTCCGAACTTATTCGACACTTCTTTAAGAACCGCTTTTAATTCGATATCGGAATATTTTAAAATCAAGCTGTACTCTCCGTTTTCGTTTTTGTCAAACTCAACGTCAAACCATTTTGCATCGTCGGCATCGTCACCGCCCTTAATGTTCTCCGAATCGGCTGTTATTATGGACACATAAGCATTTGAGATTATGCGTCCTCGTGGATCTCTTTCAATTTCACTGAATGTTCCGACAGGCATTATTGCGGAGGGAGAAATACCTGTTTCCTCAACGGTTTCTCTGACGGCACACTGTTCAACTGTTTCGGTCGGTTTAAGAAAACCTCCGGGCAATGCCCAATGACCCTTAAACGGAAATTCCCCACGCTTTATAAGCATAAGCGAAAGTTTACGTTTGCCGTCACGGCGATAATTTTCACTTTCCTCGTTTCTGATTGTGAATGCGGCTATATCGGTTGTGACGGAGGGGCGGTCGTATTTTGTGATATCGTAGTTTTTAAGGAACTCCTGTTCCTGTAAAAGCTCTTCGGGATTATATAAAGACATTTTTCTTAACCTCTTTTGTTATTATCATTCTGTTATTATCAATTATATTATAACACAGTTTTTCTGATTGTCAATACCTTTTTGAAAAAAATTCTAAATTTTTTTATTGCCTAAATCAAGCGAAATATCTCAAAAAACAACAAAACATATTGAAAATCGATAAGGTTTGTTGTATAATATAAGCGGACAACGCCCGCAGGAGAGGGTCGAAGGTGCAACACCTTTTACAGTCCGACTTTTATTGCACTTATTTTACTTTGATTGATAAAGGGTAATATTATCCCAAAATGTTGTTGGTATGATTGTTATTGTTTAAAATAAAGTTGGTCAAGAACTCCCGCACTAAACAGATTATTGGTCGGGTTCATAAATTTAATATTTAAAAAAACTATCTTCACGTGTTTCCTGCGGACGTTGTCCGCACGTATTTAAAAAGGAGGAAAATTATGGCTAATATATATGATGATGTGGTCGAGGTGGCGAGAAGAACAATGGTTCTCTTCTTCGTTGTTGATACCTCGGGAAGTATGGAGGGTGCTAAAATCGGCACTCTCAATCAGGCTATAGAGGACGTTATCCCCGAAATAAGGGATATCTCCGAAAATAACGCAGACGCTGAAATTAAAATCGCCGTGCTTGAATTTTCAAGCGGTGCAAGGTGGATTACCCCCTACCCAATTCCTGCCGAGGACTTCGAGTGGCAGTACCTTAACGCTTTGGGTCTTACCGACTTTGGCGAAGCTTGTGCCCAGCTTGACGAAAAGCTTTCGAGAAACTCCTTTATGAGCGACATAACAGGCTCGTTCGCACCTGCAATTTTCCTGCTCTCCGACGGTGCTCCTACAGACGAGTACAGGGAAAATCTTAACAAACTTAAAAATAACAACTGGTTCAAAAAGGCAATTAAGGTTGCCGTGGCTATCGGTGAGGACGCTAACAGCAACATTCTTGCGGAGTTCACGGATAACATTGAGGGTGTGCTTACCGTTCACAACCCTGAGGCTCTTAAAAAGATGATTAGGTTTGTTTCCGTTACCTCCTCTCAGATTGGCTCGAAGAGTGCGGCTGTCGGAAAAGGCGGCATTGACGAGGTACGTTCTAAACAGGAAGAATTTTTGGAGCAGGTAAATGTTGCATACTCCAACGGTGATTTTGAAGATGAATATATAGAGTGGTAATGTATTATGAAATATAAAGCTTATAATTTTACTGTAATAGGTGCAAGCCACAAAAAAGCAAGAAAACCCTGTCAAGACGCTTCCGTAAGCATTAACAGAGAAGATTATATCCTAACGGCTGTATGTGACGGACACGGCGGCGAGGACTATTTCCGTTCCGACAGAGGAAGTGAATTTGCGGTTAAGGCTGTCAAGAAATGTATGAGCGACAGAGATATTTTGCCTATGCTTGCATTTTATGCAGATAATAAAGAACGTATCAACGAAATGCTCATACAACTTGAAAAGAGTATTATTTCCGAATGGAACGACCTTGTTGAATACGACTATCAGGAAAATCCGTTTACTATGGAAGAGCTTGAAAATGTCGACCCGAGAATGCGTTTCAGATATGCTATCGGCGAGGGAATAGAATACGCTTACGGTACGACTATGCTTGTAAATGTGATTACGGACGACTTTTGGTTTGGTATTCATATCGGTGACGGCGAATGTGTAACGGTTGATTTTGACGACAAATTTTCTCACCCTATCCCCCACGATGACAACTGTGTTTACAATTACACAACCTCGATTTGCGACAGAAAAGCTATTTACAATATGCGGCATCATTTCAGCACGGAGCTGCCGAAAGCACTTTTTATCGCAAGCGACGGTGTGGATAATTGTTTTATCAACGATAAAAAGCTTCACGATTTTTACTCTATGGTAATGAAATCATTTGGCGATATGGACGAGAGTTTGGCTATTTTGGAGCTGCTGGATTATCTGCCGAAGATGTCGCAGAAAGGCAGCGGCGACGATATTTCTCTGGGAGTTATTGTAATAAATAATTAGCTTAAATTGTTGTGCTATTATAACACCATTCAAAGTTTGACCAAACCTTAACGAGCGTCGCAAACGTACAGCTACAAAAATTTGGATACTTCCTAATGGAGAAAAAACAATAAAATCACTTACCGATATACACTTCAAGAAAGGGTGATTAATACAAATGGAAAAAATTATTAAGTCACGTGAAATATTGGAATCTATAAAAGCGGAGCTTGCAAAACTCGAACAAAAAATCGCAGAATTTGCACCGTACAATCTGAGTGAAAGCTTTATCCCTGTTGACCTCTGCACAAGCACGGCTATGACATTACAGAAGCTTGCCGCTTACGAGGAAAGTCTTTTTGAAAAACTTGCGGAGTACTCCGATGCAGCAGTTGTCGGTCTTGCCGATGCGGAAAAAATTCTAAAAGATGCAGAAGCCGAAGCAGAAAGAAAACTTCTTGTCAGGAAATTTTCCGGCATTAAGACAAGCAATCCAAAGTATGACGAGTTAATCGAACAGCTCAGAACGGCTGCCGTAGCAGAAGATTTGCACTCAACCGAACGTGCAATTGCTGATATGCTTGTTGCCGACCTGCTCAACAACACCACCGAAACCGCAAAGAATGAACTTGTGGAGAATTCAAACTATTACAAGCTTGCTTTTGCATTCAACAGAAACGAACTTTTCTATGTTCCTGTTGAAAACGACCCCGACGAAAATCTTAAAATCCCCGATGTTTTAGAGCCGCCCAAGCCGCAGGGTCAGGAAAATACAAACTCCGAAAATTCCGCAGGTGACACTGTTTCCGAAAATTCGGGAAACGGTGAAAGTTCCGATAACTCCGACAGTTCCGAAAGTTCGGAGAGTTCCGACAATTCCTCCGAACAGCCCGAAGTGACGGAATCTCCGCCTGAGCCTTATTCTGCCGAAAATCACAAAAACGAAATTTTCCTTGACATAGACTTAACCCGTGACGAAGATTTCAGCGATGAAGACAATGAGGATTTCACCGTATTGCAGGAGGAGAGTTCGGAGGAAATTATTCCGCAGGAAAATGATACTCCACAAGACACCGATACAATATCTCTTGAAAAAGATAATGATACAGCCGACGAGGAATTTTCCGAGGAAGACGAGGATATTTTCTTTGAGGAAGATGAAGACATAGAAGATGATATTGTTGAGGAGGAGTTATCGGACGAGGTTGAAGAAGAGGATATCGCCGAAGACATTTCCGAAGAGAAAACTTCCGAACCCGAAATCGAGCCTGTGTCCGAATCCGAAACGGAGAATGAACCTACTGTATCCGAACCCGAGAATGAAACTGTACCCGAAATTGTCATTGACGAGGAAGTTCGTCCAATAGTTGAGGAATACCAAAACGACTTTGAAGAAAACCCCAATGAAATTGCTCTTACTGTTTCCGAATCGCCCGAGGTGAACACCAAGCACAATGTCACCGAAATTATAAATATACTTTCCCCGAAAGGCAGAAACGCACGTTATCCCGTGAAAGTATTTCAAGTTCTTATGTCGGAGCTTTTGCTGTACGGTCCCAAAACCGAGGACGATTTGTATGAGCTTCCCGATTTCCTGAAAAACAGGATAAGCAATTCCATTGTTGACGGATATCTTGAAAAGCTATACAACAAGGGTCTTATTTCAAGAATTAATTATGACGGAAATGTACTTTACTATTTCACTAAGAAAGGCTTGAAGTTCAACAATCACGACAGAATGATTTCAAACTTCTACTGTTGTTCCGACAAGAGAATGCGTTCCAACGTCACTAAAAGGGATTGCCGCAAAGTCTACCCCATTACGAATATATCGGTTTGCTCGTCTGTTATACTGTCTAAGATTGTGAAGAAATATCCGTATTATCTGTCTATCGGGTCTTCGGATATATCGGTTGAGGGCTTGAGCATAAGCGTAATTTCAAAGCCGAATGTCCGCAATTTTGCGTTGTCGTATGTATCGGACGACGCAGCAAATCTCGAAAAGCTGTACGAGAATCTTAACAGAAGCTTCAAGGCACTGAATGTGTTCGACAAGCTCGACACTCTTATTATAGGCTCATTCACGCTTAAGCAATCGCAGGCTGTATGCAAAATAGTCGAAAAGTCATGGGGTGAGAAGCTTGTTTCAACAAGGATAGTTTTATACTCGTACATTGAAAACAAATATTACGAGCCGAACACTCTGGAAGAATTTACGGATTTTGAAATTGTTGACGAACCCGAAACATTATCGGAGGAAGACGAAAATCTTTCTATTGAAGCAGGTATTGAGATATGAGCAGATACATAGTATTTGATGTTGAAACTCCCAATTCGCAGAACAACAGGATTAGTTCTATCGGAATAACCATTGTCGAGGACGGCAGACTTGTCAAGAAATTTTACACGCTTGTGAATCCCGAAACGTATTTCAACACATTCAACATTCGGCTTACGGGGATAACTCCGCAGGCGGTTATGACATCTCCGACATTTCCTCAGCTGTGGAATAAAATCGCACCTGTGATGAACAGCGGAATTTTGGTTGCACACAATGCCGTATTTGATATGAAAGTACTTGCGAAGTGTCTGCACGATTACGGAATTGTTACGGAACGTTACAAAAAATATATGTGTACAGTGCAAATGGGCAGGAAATGTTTTCCCGAGCTTGAAAACCACAAGCTTGACACTCTGTGCAATCATCTGAACATAAAGCTTGACCACCACCAAGCCGACAGCGACAGCAAAGCCTGTGCAAAGCTTCTTGTCAGTTATATGAGAAAGGGTCTTGATGTGGACAGCTTTATTCGCACATACGATTTGAAAGAACAGAAAACAGTCAAAATTAATGTGTAATTATTATATGGGTAAATTTATTTTTTCATTAAGAGATTATTCATACTTGAAAGCATTAGAATCAAAAAATTTGTGCTAACAAACAAAAACTCTCTCAGTCACAAAATATCGTGACCGAGGGAGTTTTATAAATTCCAGATTATGCTGTTTCTGTTTTGAGCGGCAGACAAAGTTCGGTGAACTCTACTTAAGGAAAAATTCGTGTGCGATTTCCGTCTGCCGTTGGCAGTGCCGAGAAAAACAAACTTTCGTCTGCCATAATTACGCATTACGCATTAAATCATTATTTCTTCTCCGCTGTCTTTGTGATAAGTTCAAGCTGATTGACTATCTCACTGAAATATCTCGGGGGTATCTTATCGAGCGGAATAGCCTTGTTGTCATCTACATTATCGTAAACATAGCTTCCGTAGGAAACAGTACCCGGTTTGTAAAATCTGACTTTCTCGATATTCACATCGGAATCGTCACCGCCGACATACATTCCCTCAAAGCTCAGTTCAACGGCATTTCCCTTTAGAATTACCGTGCCGTCCTCTTTCTTTGTACGCTCGGTAATATCCTCACGATAGAACGTATGGAAACAGCCTCCGTCCTGTACAGAACCTTTCTGCCAGCCGTACTTCGCCGTTCTGCCCAAAAGCGACATACCGTTTATGCTTCTGCCCTCGAAACGTTCCAAATCAAGCTTGCCTATCTCCTCGGCTTCAACTCTGTAAACAGGGCGGTTAAGCTGCTCGACAGGCTGAGTTATCTCGTAGTCTTCAAGCTGCTCTTTCCAAGCGGAGAGAGTATCTTCGTCAAGGTCAATCGGGTGTACAAGACCGATAACGGCATTTTCGGGGAGTTCGTATTCGTCCTCGTCAACCGTGTTGAATGTTCCCTCTTCGGTATATCTGAAAGTCTGAGAGAGTTCATCGTTTTCATAGCTTGCCCAGATAAGACCTATTGCAAAGCTGTGCATAACGGGATTCTTAACAAACAAATCTTCCCAAGCGGATTTCTCCCAGCGTCTGTCCGCAAGGATAGCCGTTTCAAGACGCATTTTCTGAATGGAGATGACATTCTTCAACTGCTTCTTCATAGCCTTAAATTCGGCATTGGATTTCTTTGCCGTTTCCTCATCGTCACGCTTGCCGGGTGCAGGAATATTTTTAAGCTTCTTGTCGTTCTCGTCAAAGACTTCAAGTTCGAGTGTCGGGGTCAAATATACCTTGAACTTTCTTGTGCCGTAGTCGAAAATTCTCTGCATATTCTCGTCAAAGCCCAAATCGGGAACTATCTTATCGGCAAGCTGGTCACTTGTGATTCCGAGAGCCTCCGCAGCACTGTCAAGAGCCTGAATTGCAGCATTCTTCACTTGCTTATGCTTAAATTTATGAGCCATATTGTCAACGCTCATAAGTGCCTGAGAGCTTCCGTTCATAGCAAGAGCCTTAACAGCTTCGGCAGCTATCGCACCACGCATATTCTCCGACCATTCTTTTATATAGTGGAGGAAAACGTCTATAATCTCGCTGCCGCCGTGAATTGCCGCAAAGTTGAGAACCCATTTTTTCTTTGATTCCGCACCGTCCGAAAGCCACCTTGAAAGCATTTCCGAAACAAACTGTTTCAAATCGTCTTCGTTCAAATCAGCTGCAAGGAGATTTGCGTTATCGCTTATTCCAAACACAGACATATTTGCGTAGCACAGCATAAGAGCCTGCATATACTTATCGTCTGCTTCGCCGCCGTTCTTAAAGTGAACGGTCGGGGCAGGTGTTGCGTAAATCCAGAGAATTTTCTTGTTTCTGCCGCCCTTGTGAAGTGATTCGATTATATCCGCAGTTGTAACGACTTTTCCGTCATCGCTTGCAGGTTTCTCAACGGAGAGTAAATCTCTTATTCTGTCGGCAAGCTTTTCACTCTTTTCGCTGTCGGCGGCTTCAAGCAGAGTTTGCTTGTAATTCTCCGCACCCCACGAAACAAGAACATCAACAGCACTTTCACGAATTGCCGCCTTTTTCGCTTTCAGCAGCTCGATAACATCTGCTTCAAACTCCTTATGGTCGGACATTGCGGCAATTACGGTTCTTCTGATTTCCTTTGAGGAATCGCCGAACATTTTAAGAATTTCTTTCTTATTGTTGTTGTTTTCGTCATTTGTCGCAACAAGATATTTTATAAATGCTTTCCTTGTGAAAACACTTCCGTTCGGACAATACTTCTTGTAATCTTCGTCATTCTCGGCTTTCCTTGCAGTCATCTCATTGGCGATAATATTGTTAATGTCTTCTTTCCTTACATCGTAATAGAAATTGTCTTGTATCTCATTGTACACGTTAAACCTATTCTCAACGGGAACTTTGCCCTCGTTCAAAGCATCTATAATATCCTTTAGGTTTTCAAATTCCTCTTTATCGCTGTTGTAGCTGACAATCTTTAATGAAGAATCATATAAACGATATTCACTTGGGTGTTGAATTGCCTTGAAACAAAAATAACGTTTCTTAAAAGCCGGAAGCTTATTCATACAAATCTTGGCTAGCAGAGAATTTGACTCACCTGATTTTCTGTGTAATATGAAATCAGATTCAAGCTTATCAAAGTACGGTTCAAGGATTGAAAGGTCTGCCTCTCCCCTGAGATATTTTTCAATCTCGGTGTGTGCGATAGTTGTAAACTTGCATTCCGTCTGAATAAGCAGGCGAAGAATATCGTCATTGTACCGAACATTGTAATCGGTGAGAGCCTGCGGATTCAGTTTCTTGAAAATAGTAAAGAAGTCGAGATAATAACAACAGCAGAACGAAGCGTTTTGACTATGCTGACCATTAAAATTAACGACCTTTTCGGTACTGTTCATAACGGCAACAACCGCTTTTGGGTAATGCTCCACGCAGTACATAATGAACATCTTACCTTTAGATTTTGTTTTTTCGTCATAGATAGTTCTGCCCCACGACAAAGAAAGTGCGGTCTTAACACAATCCTGTGTAAATTTCTCGCTGCTGTCGAGTTCAATCAGCTTATCAAGTCTTTCGAGATTCGCATCAAAATACGAATTGGGAACATTACACAACACCGCTGTAAGAAATTTGTTTGCGGTTTTTGCGTTCTTAGTACTTGAAACATTCTGCTCAAGAAGCTTGCTTTCAATGCGGTCGTCAAAGTCAATAGCAGTAAACATTGATGACATAATCATTTGGAAAATATCGAGGTCTTGAAAATTCTTGACATTCTTGCCGAAGATATCAACAATGTAATCTGCCATTTCCTTTGCATGCTCGGGAGAAAGCTCGGCTTTGCGTTCAATCTTGTTTTTAAGATTCAGATATTTTCCCTCACGGTTAGGGGAACTGTACGCAAGAGCGTTTGCGGCAAGTACAAGCTGTGGGTTGGCATTGTCGTCCGCAATGCAGCAATCTTTGAATGCGACATAAAGCACCTCGGGGTTACTCTGTGCCATTTGGCGAATATCCTCCGACTCCGATATATTGTCACTGTAAATATCCGCAAACATAGCCATAAGCTTTGCCTGTACGTGTATTTCGTCATAACGCTGTGCGTAAGCGTGGTTAATGAGGTCGTGCAAGGCATTATCCTGATTATACCAGTAGGCGAAATTGCTGAACCTGTACATTACCCGATGAGCAAGATTACCCATAAGAGCGTCGAAGAAGAGAACATATCTGTCGAAGTAAAGGTAATTTTTCTGATTCTCGATAAAGGTAAAGGCATTTATACATTTTCCGTAGAAGTTATTGGGAAACTCTCTGCACTTGATTTTATCAAGAAGTGAGATATCAAGCTCACTTGAAAAGTCGAAAAATTTCTCGGCAATGCTCATTTCTTCTGGGGTTATACCGACTTCTTTGAGAGCCTCAAAAATACGTTCGGAAACCTTGTTGGTTTGTGTTGAATTGTTTGACAATAAATCCATTTTTAATTGTAACACTCCTTTTTTTTAAACACGTGAAGATAGTTTGTCTTATCAATAACTTCTATTACCCGACTGCTAGTTTATTTTATGCGGTAGTTTTTGACCGACTTTTTTAGTGCAATAACAATCACACCAAACACTTTCGGTCGGGTTCGTGAAGCTATTCCTTAAAAAGACTATCTTCACGTGTTTCCTGCGGACGTTGTCCGCCACGTGTTTCAAGCGGACGTTATCCGCAACAATCCAATGCAATATTATATTCCGTTCGCCGAATGCCGATTGTTATGTACTCGAAAATCTCCGATAACACGGATATAATTTTTGAATTGTCGCTGCTGTATGTGTGATTCTTTGCAGTAAGTAATCCGTACAATTCATCAAGCTTTTGAGAGAAAACGAGAAGCCCCGTCTTTCCGCACTCCGCCGAGTACTCCTTTATCTGTTCGTACATATCAAAAGAATTTATGCCGCATTGAATTATATCGCACAGAAGCCGTTTTATCTCCGTGAACATTTTTGAAAAGTAACGATACTTGTCCGCATTTGAATCGTGTTCTGTTTCGTTCGTTGTATTCTCAGTATTATTATACATTATGTTATCGTAAATTGCAATAGGATATATAAAACTTTTACCGTTATCTATATAAATACTGCCGAAAATGACGAACTGCTTATCGGGATTGTCAATCATCATACTTCCGATACGGGATAACCTTGTAAAAAACTCCTTATTCTCGCTTTTATACCTTGCCTTGACCGTTATCGTACAGCCTGCACTATCCTCAATCACTATATAATGCGTCTGAGTGATTTCGTTCGTTTTTGAAGATATACAGCGTTTCGGGGCAACCATAACAAGACGTTCGCCGCTGCTGTCGGCACTCTTGTTTTGTGAGAAAGTATCTTTAAGCAATTTCGTAAAGCTGCCGTAAATGTTATCAAAAACAATCTGTTTATTCAAATCTACAGGCTCGATAATATCCGCCTTTGTGTCGTTTGAAGATGAAAGCTTATTGCCTGCAAGCTTCGGACTTGACAGCCGCAGCTGCGACTTCATAATCTCGTCAATGCCGCCGTAAAGACCCCACGGAGCGGCTAAGGGAGCGTTTCTTCTCCGCTGCTCGTAAAAGGTCGGGCGGACTGCCGAATAAGTGAGATAGCGTTCTTCGGCGGTTGTGTCTGTATTCATAAAGTAGTATATTTCACCCTCATAGCCTGCCGCAGAGGAAAAATGTCTTTTGGCGAGAGGGAGAATTTCAAGTGTATCTGTTGTGACATATGTATTCTTGAACTCACCGAGATAACCGTTAAGGGTGTTTTCATCATTTGCCGAAATGATTTTATCAAGAAGTATAATATTCTCCATAATAATAGAGAACAGCAAATCCGCACTGAACTCGGGTGAACGGTTGATATAACCGCTTAGTCTGTTGCCTATTTCACGGATATTCTTTTCGCTGTCCGCAAGTCGGGCATTGTGGCACATAACGGCTACGGATTCCGTTTCGTCAATCAGATTTTCCGACGCACGAACAAGACCGTCCGAAAGAAGCTTCGATAAAAAATCCTTTGCGTATTGTGCGGTTGACCGAACGTTCTCAACGTCAATTTTGTCTGCGTTATCCTTGCCGGTTTTTACGTCTTCAAGGGTAACTTTGTTATGCTTAATCTGCCACGCAAGAATTGCCGCCGCCTTATGCTTGCAAAGCTCCTTACTGTGACAGGTACAAGTCGAATATTCGAGCGGACTTATCAAACGGACTGAAATATTCTCCTCGGGAAAATTCACTGAGATTATAGATGTTTCCTCAATCTCGGGAAGCTTGCCGTTTTTAGTTTTCAACGCAAATGCCGTATAGTACGTTTTTTTCATAGCCTTTTGGAGAGCTTTCAGCGGATATGCGGAAAGCTCGTCGATAAGTGCTTTATCGGGTTCTTTCTTCTCCTCGGGTTCGGGTGTGGGTTCGCTGTCGGAGTTTTCCGTTTGAGAGTTGTTTTTAAGCCACAAAACAGCCGTGATAATATGGCGGCATATACTTCTTGACGGACAACTGCACTTACTTTCCCCTATCGGGTTTACTATGGTACAGGTTTCTCCCGCCACTGTGACAGTGGCGGTATTATCGCCGTACTCGGCGGAGATTTCGGCGGTATCTAAATCTTTGTAGGCACGTTTGAGAGTGCCTTTATTGCTCAGACCGATTAAATAGTCATCGTCTGCGGTGGTTAGAGTGTTTAATAAATTATTCAAAAAATCAACTCCAATTTTAAAATTGGTTTGCCTTGCGGCGAATGATTCATAATTGTTATTTGAGAATAAAACGGACAACGTCCGCAGGAATTGGGGTCGAGTTATTTACTTTGTCTTTCTTCGACCGGCAATTCGCTTCGCTGTTGCCTGTTTTTGTTTTGGGCGGAAAATATTGTTTTGATGTGTGTTTTTATTTTTATGTTTCTTTGATAGTTTATTTAGTTTCGCTGAGGGAAGTTTGCTTTTCTTTTATGGTTGGTTTCGTCAGCGACCAAAGGCTCTGCCTTTGGAAACCGCAAGCTTTGAAAAGCTTGACCAAACTTTAACAGGTACTCTTATCAAATTTATCTTATCCAATCATTTTTCCGATATAATCTCCCAGTTCCTCGGGTGTCATTGCACCTACAAACGCACCCATATTCGCCAATTTCTGTCCCAGATTTCTGTCAAATGCAGGGTTTGCGTTTTTATCGAGAGCCGTTAGAAAAATCATCTTACTTCCGCTGCCGATAATATCCGCACACGTTTTTAACAGCGTATTCGGATTACCGCCCTCGTACAAATCCGTCACGGTAACAAATATAGTTTCGTGCGGATTCGAGCAAAGAGTTTCACAATAGCCCACCGCTTTTCCGATATCCGTACCGCCGCCGAGCTGCATACCCATAAGAACCTCCACGGGGTCGTCTACATAGCTGCTCAAATCGACTACCTGAGTATCGAAAATAACAAGCTTAGTTTCTATCATAGGCAGCTTTGCGAAAATACCTGCCATAACCGCACTGTATATGACGGAGTCAAGCATTGAACCGCTCTCGTCAACTGCGATTATGATATTCCATTTATTGAAACGTTTCGTCCGACTGTTGAAATACAAATCTTTAAGCACAAGCCGTTTATTCTCGACATCGTAATTTTTAAGATTTCTTTGGATAGTCCTTTTGACATCAAGATTTCTTATCGACTTAACGTTTGACCGCATATTGCGGTTAAGCTTGCCAAGAAGAGATTTTTTAACTTCCGTTTGGAGTTTCTCGCTGATTTCATCGACAACTTTCTTGATTATCCGCTTCGCTTCAATGATAACATCGTTTTTCATCAAATGCTTAAACTGCAAGATAGTTTTAAGCAAATCGGTATTGGGTTCCATTTTTCGGAGAACTTCCTTGTCGGTTAGAAGTTCAGTCATATTGAAATTGTCGAGAGCCTGTTTTTCCAAAACCTCAACCGTTTTCTTCGGAAAGATTTTCCTTACCTCGTTTATCCAATCGGCAACATACAGCTGAGATGAACCCGAACCGCCTGTACGAACAAGTTCGTCCCCGAACTCGTGACTGTAGAGAAAATCGAGCGTCGATTCCATATCCTGATACGAAACACTTTCGGAGTACCGACCGGAAAAAGAAATATGATTTTCGGAGTTCTTTCCGAGGATTAATCTCCATTTGTTAAGGTTTTCCAAATCGTTTATGTTTTCACTCATTTTCCCACCTCCGATTGACCGAGTATGATTTTTTCAAGCTCCGCACCAACAGCGTACAAATCATCGTAAATCTGCGGTTTGTTCATCAGTTCCGACTTTTTGCTGTTGTAGATATCCGCCGCTTTTTCGGCAATGCTGTCAATTTCGCCCGGAGTAAAATAACTGAATGCAAGTCTTAACTCGGGCAGAACCTCAATGAACATATCCATAGGCAGTGCTTTAATGAGTTTATCGATAATATTAACAAACTCATTTCCGACAAGTACAATATCCCTAGCGGTTGCGAAAAGTCCACGCAAAAAGCTTGCACCGCTTTTACGCATATCCTCTGTACCCGAAAGATATCCCTGCAATGCGTTTTCTATTCGCAACTTATATGAAACGTCGCTGCCGTAAATAAGACCCAGAACACCGCCGTAAAGTGCAGGCTCGGGATTTTCTTTCTCCGCCATAGTCTTGAATGTTTCAATGAGCGTATTGTATTCGCCGCTCAGAATATCTCCCGACACGATATTGTAAAGCATCTTGCAAATCTTAATACATTCTGCCGAATCTTCGGGAGAAACGTTAATCATAGACGGCAGCATAATAATATTTTTTTGAAAACATTTCGTTAGGAAATATTCGCTTGTACTGCTGTCAACACCGTACATTTTCCTGAGAGAGTACAGCATATTGAAGTAATAAACAGCCTTTCCAAGTGAGAAGAAATCACCGTCATTGATTATTATATCGTTCATCTTATCGGCGAAATTTTCGGAAATATCAATCCCCATTAAAAAGCACTCTACATAAAGCTTTGCGGCATTGCCCGACTTCTGCTCGTCTTTCAAAAATCTGCTCGATACAATCGCACAGACCTCCTCAATCGTACCGCCGTAAGCACTGTAGTCTATTAAAGCGGAATCTGTCTTAACAGTTCTCTTGTACGACCACACCTCACGAATACGGCTTCGGTCAGCGTTATTGATTAAATCTGCACCTTTAAGCCGCTTTGCAAAGCCTGTTTTCAGAAAATTCAGACGGTAGAAAAATCGGCTTATCTCCATATGAAGAGGTTTTGCGAAAATATCAAGCTCTGTTTTCTGTTCGATAATATCGTTAATTTTAAGTCTGTACTTGCGGGAGAGTTCTTCAAAGTCTTTCATCAGCGGAATTTTCTCCGCAGTATCGCAGAGCTTGCCTATTTCCTTGCCTGTTGCAATTTCGCTTAAAAATCTGATTGGCAAGTCGCTTGAAGCGTTGACCTCACCTTTGATAAAACAACTCTGCACACAGTCATACAATTCATAAAGACCCGGAGATTTCTTGTCACGGATAAGGGCAAGTCCGTCATACATAGTAACAGCCGATGAAATATCCGACATTGTAATCAACAGATTTGCCTTGTTGGACTTCTTCGCACATTTCAGAAGAGTATCCATAACAACATTATTATAGACCTCGTTCGGCTCTTCGTGATTGTCCAGACATTCGGCAAGACCTTTCCAGACATTATCGTAAAATCCCGGATTCTGCATACCCGAAGCGTAGCCGTTCAGTGCGTCCGCCGCTTCAAACGAATATGACATAGCATAAACATTTTGAATATCTTCACCGAACGAATGCACTTTGACTTTCTTTATTTTGTTTTTGCCGTTCACAAGATTGTACAATCCCGGTGTATGAAAACCGCCCGTAACAACAAGAACTTTACTGTGAGTTTCAGCCTCTTTCAGAATATTCTGTGCCATATACTGTTCACGGATAATACAGCCGTCCTTTATCATATCTTCCTCGGGTGTATTTTCTCTGATAAGATAGCAGTCAGTGTACATCTTTGCGATAAAGTCCTCTGTAGTGCCGTAAAGAGAATCTGTTTCAAAGTATCTCTCCCAAAACTCATCGAAATTTCTGACGCCTGTTTTTTCGCAAATCGCCTTAAAAAATTTATTCTCGGATAAATAGTAATCGTCGTTGTAGCTTTGAATTTCCCGTTCTTTGCGAATGCCTTTATCCTCGGCGGTGTGAATCAGAATTTCACCGTAGGGCAAGTCTATAAATCCGCAGTCGATATTCATTTGACGAGCCTTTAACAAAGCGTTGTATTCGGGCGACGCATTCAGAAACGGATAATAACATTTATAGTCCTCTCCGTCCTCACTCACAAGCTTGCGGCTATCCTTGTAATAGTAGTAAAACGCAACAGGCAGAACGGTATTTTCGTCCGTCAGCACAGGGATAAGACGGTTGGCATTTTCGGGACCCTCAACAAGAATACAGTCGGGTTTGTACTCGTCAATGAGTTTCAGCAAGTGATATGAGCAAATCGGGCTGTGGTGACGAATCGGGAAAAACAAAACCGAAGAATTAATATCAAACGGAATTATTTCAAATATTTCCTTGCCGTGTAAAATTCTTTCCATATTCCACCAATCTTTTCCGCTTTGAATTTTATGACTGTATTGAAATAGCCTTTAAGACGTTCAAGGTCGTCCTTGGTGTCTTTGCAGACTGCATTGTTGAGGTTCTCCGTCAGGTCTTTCAGGCTCATCTTGTCGTCTTCATAGTACCACGCATTCGACATAGTCTGATAGAAAACGGAAACAGCCTCCGCCGTACTCATAACCGCCGACGGCTTATCAATCTTTATTCCCGATTCGGAAATACCCTCTCTCAGCTCGTGATAGGTGATTGCCAAAAGCTCGGCAACGTCCGTATCGACAGGCATTTCGATTTTATTTGCAAGTGCGGTCTGCTCGACCTCGTTAATGATAATCTGCTTTTCAAGGCGAACATCTTTAACGGGGTTGACCGTTTCAAAATTAAAACGTCTTTTCAAAGCACTCGACATCTCATTTACACCCTTGTCACGGATATTCGCAGTACCGATTATATTAAATCCGGGTTTTGCAAAAATAAGACCGTCCTCTTCAAGCTCGGGAACATTTAAAACCTTATCACTCATAACGGAAATAAGACTGTCCTGAATCTCGGCAGGAGTTCTCGTGATTTCCTCGAATCGGGTAATGATACCCTTGGACATACCGACATAAAGCGGTGACGGCACAAGTGCTTCCTTAACCGGACCTTTTGCAAGCAGAAGAGCATAATTCCAGCTGTACTTAATCATATCCTCCGTTGTGCCGGCAGTACCCTGAACGGTGTTGGTGCTTGTACCGCTGATTGCTGCGGACAGAAGTTCGGAAAGCATAGTCTTAGCCGTGCCGGGTTCACCTACAAGCATAAGACCACGGCTGCCTGCCAGCGTGATAATACAGCGTTCCACAAGTGCATCGTTGCCGAAGAATTTCTTATTGACGGTAATTTTCTCGCCGTTATACGTTATAGGTGTTTTAGAACCTAAAATAAACGTCCGCACGGCTTTTGGAGATAGTACCCAGTTTTCGGGTTTTCGTGCGGTATCGTTAGCCTTTAGGGCTTCGAGTTCTTTTGCATACCTGATTTCAACAGGCGGCTTTATGTACTTTTGGGACATAAAAATTTTCCTCCTTTTTAATATAAAAATGGCGGAGATTATTATAATTGAATAAACTATAAATCTCCGCTGTTAATTATCTTTTAATATATTCAGTCAATACAAACCTGACAAGGCTCATACTCGCCGCTTTCGTATTCAGCCTGTGTAAGCCTGTGAATATTCTTTTTACCCGATACAAAGCTGCAATCCTTTGTATGATACTTTGTACCCGAAGAGGTTACGTAATATTCACCGTAATACACATTCTTTGCGTGAACAAAGCCCACCGCAAACAATGTACAAAGAATTACCGCAAGAGATACCAAAGTTCCGGCTACAGCCTTTTTATGCTTTTTTAAAGCTTTAACAGCTTTAGCCGAACCGCCCGGATTCAAAAGGTAGTGTGCAAATTCGTTGGCTTCGTATTCCTCTTTAACGTCCTTTCCGATAACAGCCGCACACGCAAGATGTCCAAAATATATATGCCCTTGCTCATGAGAAAGAACGATAAGTTTTTCCTCTTCGGAAAGACTTTCATTCACAAATACTATTCTATAATTAGAATTGGCATATGTAAAGCCTTTTGAGTAAATAATATTCTGCGTGAGCTTTAAAGCCTCCACCAAAGCCTGAACGTTTTCGTTATTTGAAAAATTATTGAACTCAACGACGGTGTAACCCTGCTTTTCGATTGCTTCGGAAAGGCTTTCGCAGCTGAGATTATCCAAGTTAAATTCTTTACGAAACTGCTTTACCTTTTTTCGGATTTCGGAATCGGTCATTATTTATTCTTGCTTTCCTTTATAGATTTCAGAGCGTCGGAAGCCTTTTCGGCGTCTGCGTCAATCGGATTTGTGAATGCAATTCCGTCAAAAGCCTTGATTACAGCATCTCCCGGAATCTGAGTACATCTTGCATACTCCAGCATAATCATTGTGCGGATTGAATGAAGAGCCTGCGGGTCAAGCTTATTTATGATACTCTGTGAGCCGTCGCCCAAGAATGTGCCGACATCAAGGTTAATATTCTCCTCGCCGTCATTGAAACGCTTAATAATCTCGTGAGGAAACGCACCGATAGCACGGAGAACGTGGTGCGTCTTCTTGTTGTAATCATAGAACATCAAGAGTGCAAGGTATGTACTCCAAGACATCTTGCGGTTTTTTCTCTCGATTGAGCCGTAAGTCTGACGTGAAACACCGATAAGATACGAAAGCTCCTCCTGAGAAACCTCAGCCTTGTTACGGAGCATTATGAGTTCCTTTGAAAGTGCGTCAATGTACTTCTCCTTTTCCTTATCTGTGATTGTCCATTTTGCATAATTTTCCACAATAATCATCTCCCTGAATAAATTTAAATGTTGTTTGCTGTGCTTTATTTGTTGAATCATACATTAAGACGTGAGAAACCGATAAAAAGCTTCTCTGTTATTATTATACAATATGGTTGAAAAAACGTCAACCGTTTTGTAAAAAAATATCGAATTTTAGGGATAAAAAAACTGCAACAATTTCAAAATACTGCAATTGTATTTTTTAGTTAAATTAACATAAATAGCTTTTGTATAATTATTTTCCGTATAAGCAAAGTCAATTATCGGGGGGCAAGGTATTTTTTTATTTATTTCAAAATTTTTAGTTGACATAACCCTCGTTTATATTCTATAATAATATATGGTTATTTATTTTAATGTGATTTCCGATTTTTTTAAAAATCGGAATTATGTGGAGGGGTTTATTTTGATAAAATGCAAGATGTGTGGTGCTGCAAATTCTCTCAATTCCTCCGTTTGTGCCGAATGCGGTGCAGTTTTGAGAAACAGGCGAAGAAATACCGGCACCGACAGTGACAACGAGATTTTTTCCAACACAAACACCGAAGAACTCACAAGGTCGGGAGAACAAAAAATCGATCTCTTTTCCTCGGGTGAGAAATACGAAAGAATGCGTAAGGGTGCTGTTCTGGAAAAGATTTACAAGCAGGAACAGGCTATGGGCGAAGTAACCGAACTGGAAAAGCCGCCCGAACCCGAAGAGGTCAAGCCGATAATAATTAATCGTGAGTCCAGTACGGATATAGTCAAAAAGAAAAAGCAGTCTTCAAAAAACAGAAAAAGAAAAGGAAACGGCAAATCGTCATCGGGTGATTACAAGATACCTCAAAGAGTTATCGAGCCTGTAGATTCAAAGCTTTTAAACCAAAAAGCCAAGCCGCAGACCGCAAACACTTCAAAGAACGAAAACGAAAAAAACGAGCATAAGACTTCCGCTTCATCGAACAATGCTAAGAACAAAAACAAGAATTATTCAAATTCTCAAAAGGACACCGACCGCCCGAGAAAGCAAAACTCTCAGGGTAACGGCAAGCCAAAGCAGCAGAAGAATTACTCAAACTCCGAGAAATCGGCAGACAGAAACGAGAATGTTAAGAATACTTCAGGTAAACCTCGCACCGGCGAAAATACGGCAGTAAAAAACAAGCCTGCGAACAACGTCAAAAAGAACGAGGCTGTTTCCGACAATTCTCAAAAAACTGTAAAAACCGAAAACCGTAAACCTAAACTGAAAGAGAAACCTGCCAACGAGCAGGGCAAGATTATAGATTCAGCACCTAAAAGGGCAGCCAAAGCCGCCGAGAAAGCCGTACAAGGCGAATTAAAGGCTAAGAAAAACGTACAAAAGAAATCTGCCGTGAATGCTTCGGAAAAGCCCGTAAAGGCTGTCAAGGAAAGCGAAAGCGTTAATAAAGTAAAGGCTTCCGATAATAACGTCAAGAAAGACACAAAGGTGCAAAAGCCGAAGAAATCCCCCGAAACGTTAAAAAACAAGCCGGAGGTTAAAAAGGTTCAAAAGACCGAAACTGTCGCTGCGGCAGTCAAAACAGAGAAGCCGAAGAATACACCAAAGCCTGCGGTAAAAGCGGATAACACTTCTCAAACCAAGGCAAAAACGTTACCGGATTCGGAGTTTACAAAGAGTGACATCAACTCCAACAAGAATTTGGCGGCTCTCTCCTACATTGGAATTTTATTCCTTATTCCGCTTGCTAAGTCGGGCAGTTCCAATTTTTGCAAGGCTCACACAAAGCAGGGAATTGCGGTGTTCATATATTCGCTTATCATAAGTCTGCTTACGCTGACGGCAGTAATAGGTTTGCGTATATTGCTCCTGTGGAAGCTCGGATTGAGTTACACAATCTACAATATAGCCGCTGCCGCAATCGGAATTTTAATGCTTATACTTCTTTTAGTGCCTGTATTTTCGGGGGCTGTATCGGCATTCAGCGGAGTTTACAAGTCCGTTCCGATAGTCGGAAAATTTGTAAAGAGAAAGAACAGAGAATAAATTTTGTGCCGTGCAATGAGTTTGTACGGCATTTTGTTTTTTATACCCAAAAAAACAATCCCACATACAAGCGTTACTACACGTTTATATGTGGGATTTTATAACTTTTATAATATCATAAACTTATAAAGAACTAAATAATTACGCATTATCTCCTGTTCATAGTAATGCGGCGGTAAGTTTCAAATCTAAGCCACTTTGCCGCAAATGCTCTGAGCGTTCCGTCATCGGAAGCATTGTATTCATCAAGGAATTTTTGAACCTCTTCCTGATTATTGACAAGTACCTCCAGACCTCTGCCGTTTACAACAGGCACACCGAAATATTCGTACTTATCTATTGTAACAATATCCGAAACCTTTCCGTTTCTGATTTTAATTGCAACACCGTCACGAAGTACAATAATATCAAAATCATCGGGATAGTCATAACTCTCGCCGTGAATCGGAAGTTCGTCACCGACTGTGTAAGTATTGCGGACAACCTGATATTTGAGGACGTTAAAGCTGCCTGCGTCATAGTAGAACTCCTCGAAAATATCTCCTCTTGCTTCAATGTCGCCGAGCTTAAAAGACGCACGGTTCGAGAAATTTCCGCCCTTTTCGCTGAGATGCTCAACCACACCGCAAGCCGAGGTCATATGACTTACACGGTCAATAAGAATCAACTCGCCCAAAGTTTTATGTACGGAGAACAAGTCCGCAACGATAGGCTCTGTGAGAAGAATTTCGCACAATGCGATGCCGTTTTTGCCGAGAATATCCGTCTTGATATGCTCGCCTGTATTGACATCTACGGCATAATTGATTTTTGTAACGATACCCGAAATTGTCTTTGTGCCGAGCTTTACAAGATATTCGTTTCCGCTTTTGAGCGGTTCGTCATCAGTCCAGAGAAGTGAAACCGTAAGTCTTTTGTAGGTCGCAACATCAGTGCCGCCTACAAGAACGCAGCCTCTCGAAACGTCAACCTCTTTATCAAGGGTAATTGTAACAGGCTGACCTTTAAATGCTGTTTCAACACTTCTGTCGGTGACAAGAATTTCCTTTACCCTTGCTTTCTCACTGCTCGGAAGAGTTGTGATTTCATCGCCGACATTCACCGAACCCGACTCAATCTGACCCTGAAAACCTCTGAATGTATGGTCGGGTCGGCAAACTCTCTGAACGGGCATATAAAAGCCCTCTTCATCGTTCTCCGTGTCTATATCGACATCTTCAAGATACTTAAGAAGAGTAACTCCGTTATACCACGGAATATTCTCCGACTTCTTTGTAACGTTGTCACCCTCGGTTGCGGATATAGGAATAATATAGATATCATCAAGAGAAAGCTCCTTTTGAAGCTCGTCAATCTGAGCTTTAATCTCGTTGAAACGCTCCTCGCTGTACTGAACCAAGTCCATTTTATTTACGGCAAAAACAAAGTAACGAATACCCATAAGCTTACAGATTCTCGCATGCCGTCTTGTCTGTACAAGAACACCCTGAGAAGCGTCTATAAGAATTATAGACAAGTCTGCAAAGGACGCACCGACCGCCATATTTCTTGTGTACTCCTCGTGACCCGGAGTATCGGCAACTATAAAGCTTCTTTCGTCCGTGGTAAAATATCTGTATGCAACATCTATTGTGATACCCTGCTCACGCTCTGCCATAAGTCCGTCAAGCAGCAGGGAATAATCGATAGAGCCGCTGCGGCTGCCGACCTTGCTGTCAAGCTCAAGAGCCTTTTCCTGGTCTGTGTAGAGAAGCTTTGAATCGTAAAGTATATGACCGATAAGGGTAGATTTTCCGTCGTCAACACTTCCGCATGTTATAAATTTAAGCAAGCCTTTCATCAGAAATAACCCTCCCTTTTTCTTCGTTCCATACTTCCCATAGCTTCATTGTCTATAACTCTCGAAGTGCGTTCGGAAGATACGGAGCTTAACGTTTCGGCAATGATTTCATCGAGAGTGTCGGCAGTTGATTCAACTCCGCCTGTCAAAGGATAACAGCCTAAAGTTCTGAAACGAACCGACTTGTACTCTACCTGTTCGCCGTCCTTAAGCGGAAATCTGTCGTCATCAACCATAATGATATTGCCGTCACGGTAAACCACGGGACGAACAGCCGAAAAGTACAGAGGAACAATATCAATTTTCTCACGCTGAATATACTGCCAGATATCTTTCTCCGTCCAGTTGGAAATCGGGAACACTCGAATACTTTCGCCCTTGTTGATTTTTGTATTGTAAAGCTTCCACATTTCGGGACGCTGATTTTTCGGATCCCAAGCCTGAGCTTCGTTTCTGAAAGAAAAAATTCTCTCCTTTGCTCTCGACTTTTCCTCGTCACGTCTGCCGCCGCCGAAAGCCGCAGTAAAGCCGTACTTTGAAAGTGCCTGCTTCAATGCCTGAGTTTTCATAATATCGGTATATGCCGAGCCGTGGTCAAAGGGATTTATGCCCTGCTTTATGCCGTCCTCGTTTCGGTATACAAGCATTTCAATACCGAGCTTCTTTGCGGTATCGTCACGAAATTTTATCATATCCCTGAATTTCCATGTTGTATCGATATGCAAGAAAGGAAACGGCGGCTTTTCGGGGTAGAACGCTTTCATGGCAAGATGCAGCATTACCGAACTGTCCTTGCCAATTGAATACAGCATTACGGGCTTTTCACATTCAGCCGCAACCTCTCTTATGATATATATAGCTTCCGCTTCAAGCTCATCAAGATGCGAAAATGTACTCATAAGCTCCTCCTAATATTTGTTCGATTCTTTTTGATTAATGTCAATCTCTGATATTTCTCCGCTTTGCTTTTCGATAATCCACTTCAAAATATCTCCGCTCTTCTCGGTGTGGACAAGGCTTCCCATACCGCCGATATCCGCACCGAGATAAAATCTGATAGCGTACACGGGGCACTCCTTAACGCAGGAGGTACAGCCCCAGCAATCCTTTGGATATTTTATAAAAGCCTTTTTATCCTCGCCGATTTTGATAAGAGTACCCGGACAGACATTGTGGCATTTTCCGCAGCCTATACATTTACTTTTATCAATTGCTATGCTCATATGCCGCACCCCTATCTACCAAATCACGGATTATAATTTTTATCTCGCCGTTTTCAAGACGTGAATTTACATACTTTAAAAAGTTCTCGTTATCCTTTTCGGGATAGTCGAGATTTTCCGCAAAGCTGTGCCAGCGTGTTTCGTGTCTTGCTTTGAGATGTGCGATAACGCTTCTGCAAACGGTAAGTCTTTCTCTAAGCTCGTATATGTACATAAGCTCCTGAAAATCCTCTGCGT
>CADCHW010000009.1:35417-77447 GCA_902801245.1 uncultured Ruminococcus sp. | reverse complement strand
CCGAACCTCACGCTCGTAATCAAGACCCAAAAAGTGCGAACAGCCGTACAGAACGGGAAAATCCGAGTTCCGCTTTTCCTTGATGAAATCGAACATTCTCTTATAATCCGCAGCGTCAAGAGTATAGCCATCAAGCTTTAAGGCTCTACCGATAGGCTCGATATTTATAACCCGCCACGAATCGACATCAAGCTCGCACATCAAATCAAAGAGAGAATCAAGCTGTGATATGTTCTTCTTTGTGACAACGGTTGTCACCTGCACCGAATTGAAATCCTGCTCCAGAAGATTTTTCACACCCTCGATTGTACGTTTAAAGCCGCCCTTTGTTCTGCGGAATTCATCGTGAGTTTCTTCAAGTCCGTCCACGCTTATTGAAACTGTTTTCATACCTGTTTCTTTAAGTCTTTTCGCAACGTCTTTTGTGATAAGAGTGCCGTTGCTTGTCATACCCCAGTTAAAACCGAGTTTATTCGCATAGCCCGTTATCTCGAAGAAGTCACGTCTGAGAAGAGGTTCGCCGCCTGTAATGCACAGCATAGGCAATTCCTTGAAATCGTGCTTTATCTTATCGAGAAAATCAAAATATGTTTGTGTGGGAAGTTCATTTGACATTACATCTCCGCAGCTGCTGCCGCAATGAAGACATCTTTCGTTACATCTTAAAGTGAACTCCAGAAACAAGAATTTCAGCACCGGATATTTTCTCAGCTGTTGACGGTAATCGTTCAGAATCTGCAAATGCCGTGTTTTTGTATTGTTATCCATAACACTTTCCTCCGTCGGCAAGCAATAAATTATTTATATAACTCACCGTTAAATATTCTCTGTACCGTAATTACGCATTAACTCACTCTGCCGGAGGGCCGTAAACACCTACGGCAATATTATCCTCGGGATTAAAGCTGTCCTGCTGTGTGTCGGTATCGACGGTTTCAAAATACGAGGGAGGACCGTAAACTGCGGCAGGAAGATTATCTTGCGGATTGAAACTGTATTGGTCGGTAACGGCATCTTCACCAAAATCCGACGGCTGTGTATCCGACTGCACATCTTCAAAGTACGAGGGAGGTCCGTAAACTTCGTCAGGGATATTACTGCTCGGGTTAAAATCTTCTTTATCCGTATCTGTATCTGTGTCGGTGCTTTTCTTTGAGCTGCTTTCTTCTTTTGCTGAAGCAATCTCTGTAGATGTGTCGGTTGATGTGTCCGTATCAACTAATATATCCGTAGATGTATCGGTATCTTCGTCAATTCTGCTTTCAATAACTTCCGGAGGTCCGTAAACAGCAACCGGTGTATTATTTCTCGGGTCGAAATCATCGGGCGGACCGTAAGCACAGGCATTCAGATTAATTGCTGTTGAAAAAGCCGCCGCTGCAATTGCAATTTTTTTGAAACGTTTTTTATTCATAGAATTCACCCTTTTATTGGTTAAAATCAATATCTCGATTTCAAAAGGTCTGACATATTATAATTTCCCGCACTCTTATCGGCAAGGAAAACAGCCGCATTCAAAGCACCTATCGCAAACAAACTTCTCGACTGTGCCTGATGTGAAATAGTAACAACCTCGTTGTCACCTGCAAAGATAACCTCATGTTCACCGACAATAGTACCGCCACGAACGCTGCTTATGCCGATTTCCTTTTTGTCACGCTTTTTTCTGACGCTGTGTCTGTCGTAAATGTATTCGGGGTCGGAATCGAGAACGGTGGAAATTTCGTCGGCAATCATAAGAGCTGTACCCGAGGGAGCGTCGATTTTCTTATTGTGGTGTTTCTCTACAATCTCGATATCGAAGTCACTGCCGAAAACCTTAGCCGCCATTTTTGAAATCTCGATAAGAAGATTTATACCAAGCGACATATTTCCCGAACGGAAAACTGCGATTTTCTCCGCAGCCTTATTAATATCGGAAATCTGCTCTTCGCTGTAGCCTGTTGTACAAAGAACACTAGGAACGCTGTTTTTA
The DNA here is from genome assembly GCA_902801245.1 of uncultured Ruminococcus sp. GTDB lineage: Bacteria > Bacillota > Clostridia > Oscillospirales > Acutalibacteraceae > RUG592. The sequence goes on along the minus strand of CADCHW010000009.1, from coordinate 75,472 downwards.
ACGGCATAGTCAAGCAAGCCGCCGAGTGCGGAGGGATTGGAGAAATCTATAACAGCATCTACCTTTTCGGTAATGCTTGTAAAATCGGGATACACGGGATAATCATTTTTTATTCCGTCATAGGTATCGACACCGCAGATAATTTGAACATCTTCACGTTCTTTTACCGCTGCCGTAATTACTTGACCCATTCTTCCGTTACAACCCGACATTAATATATTTATCATTGTTTTTAAGCTCCTTTATTTTTAATTTTGTATAAATTTCCATTTCATAAATATAGCAACAGACGGCAAAATATTATTAAACAATAATACTTGCCGTCCGATGATGTTCATTATTAATTCTTTTTCAAGATTTAAAATTCACAAACAACAAGTTAATGACTTATTGATTTTTGAATTACTTTTTATCAACAGAGGTAACAATCGGCTTGCCCTCGGAATCGAGCAGCGGAGTTAAACCGCCTGCATAGCCTGAATGTACCCAAAGATAATTCACACCTGTTTCCTTATCGACAAACACTGCCCTTCGACAAGTCATTGTACTGCCCTCGGATAAAATCTCCGTGAATCTTTCTTCTTTCTTTGCCATAGTAATACCTCTTGTCAAAAATTAATCAAAGTAACCCTTTGCTGCGAGAAGTTCCGCAAGAAGAACAGCACCGCCTGCCGCACCTCTGAGGGTGTTGTGTGACATACAAACGAACTTGATGTCGTACTGGGTATCTTCTCTCAATCTGCCGATTGAAACAGCCATACCGTTTTCGAGATTTCTCTCGGACTTAATCTGAGGTCTGTCGTTCTCTGTGAAGTAGTGGAGAAACTGCTTCGGAGCACTCGGAAGATTGAGTTTCTGCGGCTCACCGCTGTAGTTATTCCAACGCTCAATGATTTCATCAATAGAAACCTTCTTCTCAAATGAAACAAATACAGCCGCTGTGTGACCATCACTTACGGGAACACGAATACACTGTGCAGTAATGGACGGAGTTTGTGCCGGCTTAATCTCGCCGTCCTCGATAGTACCCCAGATTTTGAGCGGCTCTTTTTCACTCTTCTCTTCTTCGCCGCCGATGTACGGGATTACGTTATCAACCATTTCGGGCCAACGCTCAAATGTTTTACCTGCACCCGAAATAGCCTGATATGTGCAGGCAAGGACTTTCGTCACGCCCAAATCCATAAGCGGATTAACAGCCGGAACATAGCTCTGTAAAGAACAGTTTGACTTAACGGCAATGAAACCTTTCTTTGTGCCAAGACGCTTCTTCTGAGATTCGATAATCTCAAGATGCTGGTCGTTAATCTCGGGGATAATCATAGGTACATCGGGAGTGAAACGGTTAGCGGAGTTGTTCGATACAACAGGACACTCTGCCTTAGCGTAAGCCTCTTCAAGAGCCTTAATCTCGTCCTTCTTCATATCAACCGCACAGAACACGAAATCAACCTGAGAAGCCACAGCCTGAACATCGGACGCATCAACAATAACCATATTTTTCATACTTTCGGGCATAGGAATCTGCAAAGCCCATCTGTTTCCTGCTGCTTCTTCGTAAGTTTTGCCTGCACTTCTTGCACTTGCCGCAAGAACTGTAACGTTAAACCAAGGGTGATTCTCAAGCAATGTGGCAAATCTTTGACCTACCATACCCGTTGCTCCGATGATACCTACCTTGTACTGCTTCATTATAATCAATCCTTTCTTTCTCCTTAAAACAAACGTATTGACAATATTTTAAAAAATGTGTAAAATAAAATCTTGATACAGTCTGTAACAGGAACTATATATATTATAACTGTTTTTGAGCCGAATTTCAATATTTTTTAGCAAAAAAACAAGCTTCTATCTTATAATATAGCACTATTATTATATGTTGTCAAACTTTAATCGATACATTTTTCAAATTTGTAGGCAACACCCACAAGAAACACGTGAAAATAGTTCTTTTTATCCTTGCTTTACGTGTTTCTTTCGGACGTTGTCCGCCCAACCTAAAATTTATTTTAACAATATATTGAAAGGACTTTGATATTTATGAAAACCAGCGACTATTACTACGAACTTCCAAAAGAGCTTATTGCCCAAACTCCGCTTGAAAAACGAGATTCTTCAAGGCTTCTTGTACTTGACAAGACAAGCGGCGAGGTTGAACACAAGCATTTCTATGACATCATCAATTATCTGAACGAGGGCGACTGTCTTATTCTCAACGATTCGAGGGTACTTCCTGCAAGAATTTACGGAATTAAAAAGGAAACGGGTGCAAGAGTTGAATTTCTGCTTTTAACTCAGCGTTCACAGAAAGTATGGGAATGCCTTGCAGGACCCGGAAAGAAAGCAAGAGAGAACACGGAGTTTGTTTTCGGTGACGGAATTATGACTTGCAAGGTTCTTGAAGTTCTTGAAAACGGCAACAGAGTTGTTGAATTTTATTGTGAGGATAATTTTTTCGCAACACTCGACAAGCTAGGCGAAATGCCGCTTCCTCCCTACATCACCGCAAAGCTTGAGGACAAAGAACGTTATCAGACGGTTTACAGCAAGGAGCTGGGGTCTGCCGCCGCACCGACTGCCGGACTTCACTTCACCGAGGATTTACTTCAGAAAATCCGTGACAAGGGAATTAACATTGGGTATGTCACACTTCACGTAGGACTTGGAACATTCCGTCCCGTAAAGGTTGATGATGTCACTAAGCACAAAATGCACAGTGAGCATTACGAAGTTCCCGAGGAAACGGCGAAGCTCATTAAAGAAACAAAAGCAAACGGCGGCAGGGTTATTTCGGTAGGCACGACAAGCTGCCGAACTCTTGAAGCCGTTGCTAAGGAACACGGCGAAGTTATAGCCTGTGACGGCTGGACGGATATTTTTATATATCCGCCGTATCAGTTTAAGGTTCTGGACGGTCTTATTACTAATTTTCATTTACCGGAGAGTACACTTATTATGCTTGTGAGTGCATTTGCGGGATATGATAATATTATGAACGCATATAAGATTGCCGTTGAGGAAAAGTACAGATTTTTCAGTTTCGGTGACGCAATGCTTATTGTTTAAGAAAAAAGTCGAAAAGAATCCTGTTAAAGTTTGGTCAAGCTTTTTAAAGCTTGCGGGTCAAGGGCAGAGCCCTTGTCGCTGACGAAACAAATTAGCGTAGAAAAATAAACTCCCCTCAGCGAAACTAAATAAACTATCAAAGAAACACAAAAATAAAAAAACACACATCAAAATAAAATCTTTCCTCAAAAAATAAAGCAGGCAACAGCGTAGCGAATTGCCGGTCAAAGAAAGATAAATTTAATACTCAACCCGATTCCTGCGGACGTTGTCCGCCGAATTGCCGGTCAAAGAAAGATAAAGTCATTATTCAAAAAGGGCAAGCCCAAACAGCTTGCCCTTTTTATTATTCCTCTCTTCTTTCCGCAAAATACATTCCGTAATTCTCAAATATTTTCGGAATATCATAAATAGTTTCTCCGTTCACGGAGTGCGAACCGCACATTCCCGGAGTTTCAGCCGAAAATGTTTGCCAAGCCGTGATAAGACTATCCGTTTTTGAAATATTATGTTCTTCAAAAAAGTTTGAATATGCGTTAATGTTACTGCTTAATATCGTCAGTATGTTATATTCTCCGAACATAATTTCGTCACCGCTGTTGTGACAGCCGTAACCGAATGCAGATAATCCGTCATTATAAAGCAACTCCCCTACCCTGTTCAGAATACTTAGGGCTTCCTTTTGGGAACAACCGTCAATATAATAAACGTCTTTATGATAAACCTCGACAACCTCTACTTCTCCAGATTCCGAAACTGTTTCATCGTTATAATTTGTAGGCAGCTCCAATATGAAAAACAAAGGTTCATCGTGCATAGCAATGAAATGTTTCAACACATCTTCAATTTTATCAACACCGACATTTGCAGCAATATGATTATCCCTCACTTCGTACTCCTCAAAAAGTTTTTCCGCAAGCGGAACTTGACAGGCTTTCTTCATCTTTAACATAGCTTCACACCTCTTTATTAATTAATTCATTTTTGAACAGTAATTCGGTAAACAACGTCCGCAGAAATCGGGTCGGGAAATTAGTTTATCTTTCTTTGACCGGCAATTCGCTACGCTGTTGCCTTTGTTGGTTTGTGTCGGAAGTTATTGTTTTTTATGTGTGTTTTTTATTTTTTGTTTCGTTCTTTGGTGATAGTTTATTTAGTTTCGCTGAGGATAGTTTATTTTCTACGCTGATTTGTTTCGTCAGCGAGCAGGGGCTCTGCCCCTGCTGGTGCAAGACCACTAGGAACACCTGCCAATCAGCTGTCGCCTGCGGCTTGGCTTCTTGGGGTGTTCCGTCGCCCGCAAGCTTTAAAAAGCTTGACCAAACTTTAACAAGCTTCGCCTCACCGAAAGATATTTAAGCCTTAAAATTATAAATCGGCTTCAAAACCTCTATAATATCAACAGCTTCTCCTATCACATCAATAATATCACTCAATGACTTATACGCCATAGGTGCTTCGTCCAATGTATATTCATTCACAGAGGTTGTATATATACCCTCCATAGCCTTTTGATATTCAGTCATATCAAGTTCGTTCTTTGCCCTTGTTCTCGACATTATACGTCCTGCTCCGTGCGGTGCGGAATAGTTCCATTCTGGGTTGCCCTTACCGACTGCAAGAACACTTCCGTCCCTCATATTAATCGGAATAAGAACTCTTTCACCTTTATGTGCGGCTATTGCACCCTTGCGGAGAATCATTTCCTTAGTATCGATATAATTATGAATGGTGTGAAAACCGTCCGTGCCGATTATGCCCATTCTGTCAAGCATAATTTCAGCCATTTTTTCACGGTTGCGTTTTGCGAACTGCTGACATATTTCGACATCGTGAAGATAATCATCAAGATACTTGCCGTACAAATAACACAAATCCTCGGGGATAGTTGTTTCGGAATTTTTCTTATCAAAACTCAGCTTGTTAAGTGCGGACTGAATTTCACTGCGTCTGCCCTGTTCCTTGTATGTGCGGATTATCTCCTCACGTGCTTCAAGATAGCTTTCAATGCCCTTGTTCAAGTCAATCGCAAGCTGCTGATAAAGCTCCGCCACCTGCTTGCCGAGATTTCTGCTTCCCGAGTGAATTACAAGGTACTTTGTACCGTCGGAGGAAACATCAATTTCTATGAAATGATTTCCGCCGCCGAGAGTACCCAAGCTTCGTTCAATCCATTTAGTCTTTTTCAGACTTCTGTAACAGCGGAGTTCGGTAAGGTTAAAGCGTTCCTTTCTGCCCTCCCAGACATTTCTGCCCGAGGGAATAAAATGTGCGGTTTCGTCAAATTTTTCCAAATCGATATCATCTTTACCTAGATTAACGGTATACATTCCGCAGCCGATATCAACGCCCACAACGTTTGGCACGGCTTTATCGGTAATTGTCATAGTCGTTCCGATAGTGCAGCCCTTACCCGAATGTACATCGGGCATAATACGCAGCTTTGAACCCTCCGTCATAGGATAATCGCACATTCGTCTTATCTGCTCGACAGCCTCGTCCTCGACTACTCTTGCATAGCATATTGCAGTGTTCACCTTGCCTTTAATTTCTATCTTATCCAATCATCTCACCTCATTTTTTGGTAGTAAACAATCTTTTGAAACAGTTCGTTTAAGCTGTTCCAATCGCTGCTTTTCACGTTGGGTATATTGTCGATTTGTTTTCCGATGTTCTCAATATTAAATTCAAGATATTCGTTTAATGTTTCTATTCGGGGAATTTTATATATTTCGGGACGATTTATTTTAATGTCAAGCAATTCCCGAACTTTCGATTTAACCGTATCATCAAGCTCACTTTCCGCCAACTCCGAAAACAGCATGGGGGGCGGAGTCCCTTTATCCAGAAGCCATTTACAAGCAAGTATCGGTCTTAACACATAAAAATACTTTTTGGCTTTTACATAATCATCTTTAAGATACGCTTTATAATTATGAACAGCCATATTCAGATAATGATACAATGCTTTTTTCACGGAAAAATAATCCTTTGCGGCTGTATTTATTTCCGCTGCAAAATCACTTTTTAAATAAACAATAGGAGAATTAAGCCATTCAAAAACGGTAGGATTTGATTTGTAAATCAGACGGAGAGTTTTTTGCAAATCCCAGCCGTTTATATCAAGCTCGTCATCTATAGGCAATTCTATAACATCTCGTGTTTCTTCCAATCTCAGATAATCGCTCACGGGTCTTGCGTAAATAAACCTTACGTCATAGTCACTGTCGGGAGAAGCAAAGCCCCAAGCTCTGCTTCCCGACTCAACCGCAAGCAGGATTTTAACATTTTCCCGTTGTTCCGTTTGTCTTAATTTTTCAAGTATAATCTCGTTCATATCAAATCACTTTCCCTAAAATCCCACGCTGCGAAAAAACAATCATACGTTAATAATATTATTCTTTCTTCATTCTTTATTATTTAATTCTTTTCCTCTAAGAAGCAATGTCAATTGGGAAATTACGTCACTGCTGCCGTTGAGGTTGATACTGCCGACATTCTCGCAAATACGCTCTATGTATTCAAGCTCCTTAAGCTTGTATAGCGTAGCGTTTTCGTCCATAAGCTTCGCCGTGTTCAGAAGCGACCTTGTGGACGCAACCTCCTCACGTCTTGTTATCACGCTTGCCTGTGCCTTTTTCTCAGCCATAAGCACTGTGTTCATAATATCACGGATTTCGCCCGGGAGAATTACATCTTTTACACCTGCCTCGGAAAACTCAACATACAGCTCTTTCTCCTTGGCTTTCAGTCTTTCAATCACAAACTCGGAAAGTTCGTCCTTACTCGACAAAACCTCGTCAAGCTTGTATTTGCCGACATAATCTCTTATCGCAAACTGTGCGGCAATATGAATTTGTTCGATATAATTGTCAATCTCGGTGGTTACTTTCACATAGTCGGTAATCTTGTATTTGCACACAAAGTTAATACGAAGAGAAACTTTATCCTGCGTCATAATCTCCTGACCCTGAATATTAAGCTGTTTAAGGCGTGTATCTACACAATCTACATTAACATTAATATTATTTTTCCAGAAATAGTATACTCCCGGTTCGAGAAGTCTTTCAAATCTGCGGTCAAAGTAAAGCACGGCTTTCTGATACGGTGCGACTTCAATTCTGTGGAAAACAGAAAACATCTGAGCATTATTCTTGAAAATCTCCTGTGGAATATCGTCCGATATCTCGGGAGAGGATATGTCAACAATTTTAAACTCGTGCTTATCTCCTACGTTCCAATAAGCGTGTGTGCCGTGCTTAAGCACTCCACTAAAATTTCCGTTAATGAAATGCAGTGCGATTTCCTGTTTTCCCACACCGCCGACCTCAACAACCGAAGCTTCATTTCTCAAATCCTCCGATTCAAGCAGCGTATTGAGATTGCAATGCTCGGAATACACAGGCTCGTCAACAGAAACAACCTCTATAAAACGGCTGCCGTATGTATAGTATTTTCCTGCTTTAAGAACCTTGACGAACTTGCCGTCCTTAAAAAGAAAACCACGTTCATTTTCGTTTACGATAACTTTTTTCATATATATGTAACCTCCTCGGGAATAAAAATCGACAACCGTAATTATCTATGAAAAATCTGCGGCTGCTAAATTAAGTGAACGGATTCATAAGCGGAAAGCGGACTTTTGGCTTATGTTTCCGAAACACGGTATCCTTAAGCAGACAAGGCAAATTCTTCATTGCATTCAAAATCACGCATTGCTGCGAAGATATTGTCCGCACGATAATTACAGTCCTTACAAAGAAAAAAAACTTACAAATTCTTTGTTGACGCTGCACAAATGCTATACGTCGTTAAATAAAATGAATATAAACCAATGGTGTGTTAAAGCACACAGCAGGACTCGAACCTGCAATAATCATTTATCGATTCACAATGTAACCGACAGCAAAGCAATCAGGCGGCATACACTTCGGAATATCCCCGTGTACCGTTGTGCCCTTGTCAAGCACTCCGTGATTAACCTTACATATATATAATACAGGAAAATTCTTCAATTATCACGGAAAAAAAGCTGCGAACTCAAAAAATCAAAGTTCACAGCTTTTCTGATTGTGCAATCTCTCTTTAATTAAACTCACAAAGCTTTCGGGTTCGATAACCTTAACGGTAGGTCCGAATGAAAGTATTCTTATGAGAAGTTCCGTTTCATCATCTTTTGAATAATTTATTTTAAGCTTATAATTACACTCGTCAAGACGTACAGCCTCTTTTTTGAAATGCGAAAAATGAAGCATTACCCTTTCAAGCGTGTTCCGTTTTTCGGAAAGCAGCAGCGTCACGGAACATTCTTTGGAACGTCGTGAAAACGGTGTGCGTGATATGCTCATATCACAATGCTCGCAGCAGATAATTCTGGCAAGATTGATTGTTTTCCCGAAACGGTTGCCGCTTGCGATAAGCCTGAACTTATCGTCCTTTTCGGAATATTCGAGATACTCGGGAACAACACGTATTTTTGATACGTTCCCTTTTCGGTTACTCATCACAATTTCAAGCGGCTGATGTGTTTTTACTGCATTTAATATTACACGGAAATTCTTTATATATTCGATGTCCTCATAATTATCGCCGTCCGAATACTTATCAAATATGTAATAATCCTCGGGAGTAAAGAGCGGCTCGGTGTTTTCAAGAAATGAAAAGTCACAGTCAAAAAGTTTTATTCTCGGGTCAAGTGAAACAGCCTTTAACCACATTTTCTGTAATTCGGTAAGCGGCATTGTCGGGATATTTTTAATAGGTGTTGTGCCGTCGGATTTCAGCAGCTGCCATTTTTCCTCTCGTAAAGCAGGCTCGATTGTAAGCATACTTTCGGAGTAAGCATATTTCATAATGATATTTCGCATTTCCTCGGAGGTAATTTTATCCTCGGCGGCTTTTTTTATTATTTTTGAAACTGTATTATAATAAGCTCCGTATATTTCGTTAAATATCATTCAATGACATCTCTTTCATTTAAAAAATATATTCATTAAACTGTAACGTTCGTCAATTAGGGAGTATATCTTTGATTCTTCCGATTATCCATATTAGGGTGTGTTAAAATTCAAGTTTTTTTCGATGGTTAAGCCATTTTTATCGACTTTACCCCCCTAAAGATCGAACGTTACAGATTAAATAACTAATCATCTATGCTATATAAGTTATACAGCTCCGTAATATCGTTTTTAAATCTTTCCTCAAGCTGCTTGTTTGAAAAGTTCACGGACGTAATTCGTCCGATGAATGTTCTTATCCACGGCAGCATTTCGTTTGAATCATACACATCTGCCGTAAATTTACAAATGTCATTATTAAGCCTTTCAATCGTTCCGCAGCGTTTTTCACGTACAAGTCTGTTATAAATAAACTCCTCGCCCTTATTGCAGCGAACCGTAAATTCAACGTGTTCAATCCGTCCGCCGCTGCCCTGATTGCTCACACCCCACATATGCTCACGCATTTTGAAAAGCTTTTTTCTCAGCACATCAAAATCATATGCTGTGCTTAATGTTTTTACGCTGATAATATAGTCAAGTCTTGACGATATTATTCTTCTGTTGCGGTGACTGTATGCAATAAGGTACTGCCGTCCATTCTGCACGCTGATAAAAATATTCAGCGGTACAAGCGGCATTGTTATTTCGGATTTTGATTTTCTGTTCAGCTTTGTTATTTCGACCTCACATTTATTTCTCATGGCGGAAAAAAGCGACAACAAAATTTCGCTGTCAAGAGCCTGAGTTATGTAATGATGTTTAAAAGCAAACGGCACGCTGTGTGTATCGGTCTTATCCAAAAGAAACGCTCCGACAACTCCGCAGGGGGCAATCTCCGAATAAAAATCGAGTACGTCTGTACAATTAAGCTCGGTGTCGGCGGTTCGTCTGTAATGAACGGTTTTACCCTTTTTCTCAGTCGTGACAAGACCCTCTTTGACATACTCCTTAAGCTTTTTGCGGATAGTGGATTCGTCGAATGTTCTCGGCATTATAAAATCCGAAAGATATTCTGTATCTATTTCCCTTGTGATTTCGTGAATTGATTTTGTAATATCGGGAGAATACAAAATATCAAATAATATAAAATGAAGAGTGATATCTCCGTCGGTAAAGCTTTTTGCCTTTAAAGCATTATACAGCGGATTATGGCTTGACGTTCGGCTGTCTATGGATATGAACATATTTTTTCCGTCGGCGGTGCGGTGAAAAGACATATAATCTCCCAGCCAGCTTTCCACACGGCGGCGTTCGTCATCATAGGAACGTGAGCTTTTGGTTGTATACTCTTCCCTGCTTTTGAAGCCGTACACATAGAACTCTCTCATATAGCTTCGAATGCGTTCAAAATTTTTAATAAGCTCGTTGTATGCCAATTTATCATCACTCCGTTTCGGGTTATTCTAATTTATTTACCGGACTCATATTTACCTCTCCAAATCGATGTTATGTAAAATAATTATATCAATTCTTGCTATATGTGTCAAGTATATAATATGATAATCCGTCCCCAACAAGCAAAGCCTATCGGGAACGGATTATTATTGTAAAAGATTAATTATTAAGAATCAATAATAATTTATTGTCAATATCAAACGCAGCCCTGAGCCTTCATAGCCTCTGCAACCTTAAGGAAGCCTGCAATGTTTGCACCTGCCATATAGTTGCCCTCAAGACCGTACTCCTTAGCAGCCTCGTCGCAAGACTTGAAGATACTCTTCATGATATCCTGAAGTTTAGCGTCAACCTCTTCAAATGTCCAGCTAAGTCTTGCACTGTTCTGGCTCATTTCAAGACCCGAAGTTGCAACACCGCCTGCGTTAGCAGCCTTTGCAGGACCGTAAAGAATGCCGTTGCTGAGGTAAACCTCGATAGCTTCCGGAGTAGACGGCATATTTGCACCCTCTGATACAGCGAAGCAGCCGTTCTTAACGAGAAGCTCTGCACTTGCCTTGTTGATTTCGTTCTGAGTAGCACACGGAAGAGCGATATCACAAGGAATGCTCCAAATACCGCTGCAGCCCTCTGTATATGTTGCATTGGGATGAGTTGTAACGTACTCTTTAATTCTCTTTCTCTCAACTTCCTTAAGCTGCTTAACAGCTGCAAGGTCAATACCGTTCTCATCGTAGATGTAACCGTTTGAATCGGAAAGAGCAACAACCTTTGCACCAAGCTCTGTAGCTTTCTGTGTAGCGTAAATAGCAACGTTACCCGAACCGGAAATAACTACTGTCTTGCCCTCGAAGCTCTTGCCGTTAGCCTTGAGCATCTCGTTTGTGAAGTAGCAAAGACCGAAGCCTGTAGCCTCTGTTCTTGCAAGAGAACCGCCGAATGTAAGACCCTTACCTGTGAGAACACCCGAGAACTCATTCTGCAATCTCTTGTACTGACCGAACATATAACCGATTTCTCTTGCACCTGTACCGATATCGCCTGCCGGAACGTCGCAGTCGGGTCCGATGTGTCTGTAAAGCTCTGTCATAAAGCTCTGACAGAAACGCATAACCTCTCCGTCACTCTTGCCTTTGGGGTCGAAGTCGGAACCGCCCTTGCCGCCGCCCATGGGGAGTGTTGTAAGGCTGTTCTTGAAAATCTGCTCAAAACCGAGGAACTTAATGATACCGATATATACGGACGGATGAAGTCTTAAGCCGCCCTTGTAAGGACCGATAGCTGAGTTGTACTGAACTCTGAAACCACGGTTTACCTGTGTCTTGCCGTTATCGTCAACCCATGGAACTCTGAAAATAATCTGTCTTTCAGGCTCAACAAGTCTGTCTATTACGCCTGCCTCAACGAGGTCGGGTCTTCTCTCTACAACAGGCTCAAGGCTCTCAAGAACCTCGCTTACTGCCTGAATGAACTCGGGCTCGCCTGCGTTACGCTTTTTAACTGTTTCAAGTACACCAATCAAATAATCATTTTTCAATGCCATTGTTATAATCCTCCGTTTTTCATTTTTGGAACTCTGTTCAATTCAATTAATCTGCAATTTTTCTTTCCCAAAATTCAGAATACTTTTTAAGTATATCACTAATATTGGAAAATTGCAATAGGATATTTCAACTTTTTTTTAAAAAATTGCAAAATATATGTTAAATTCTTCAAAAATGCAAATTGAAATTTATTTTGGTGCAATTTTTGTTTTTAAAATTGCAAATAAAGCGACTGCTATAAACCAACTTTCGACCAAAAAATAATTATATTACAAATAAAAAATCGCTCTCACAAATATCAAATATCTGTGAGAGTTATTTTAAAAATTAATATTCCGAGAAGAAACCAACGGATTTTCTCAATATAATAAGAGCATCTTCAGAATCAATCTTTCCGTCATAATTTACATCGCCATTTATTAACTGTTCATCGTTAAAAGTTTCCAGATTAACAGACCTTCTCAACACCATAAGAGCATCTACAACCGTAGATTCGCCGTCACCGTCAACATCACCGATAATATTTGTGGTAGTAATTGCCTTAATGACAAGTGTTCCCCCTATATCATCATTGTTATTTGCGTAAACATCAAGCAAATCATAAGCACTGTCATTTGCAATAACGAAGCTGTCACCCCTGTTCGGGTCGGGCTTGAAGATAAATTCGCCGCGGCTGTTTGTCAGCCATTCGTCAACTCCTATTGAAGCATAGTCGTGAATTGCAGAACCGTCAATTTCAATGCCTATAGCACCCGCACCGCTAGGAATTACAGTACCCTTTGTTTCAACCTTGATATAGCCTGCGGAATCGATTTTTCCTCCGCCGAGATAGCTCCACTGCGATTTATCCGTAACAGGTGTTCCGTTTTCAACGGGAATGTAATATGCGGCATAATCGGAATTTGTATTCAGCGACTGGAATATAACGCTGTCGAGATATTTATGTTCCTCGTCAAAGTCAAAAACATTTGCAAACGTAACGCACTCCAAATTCTCGCCGTTATCATCTGCCATATATGTATAATAGGTAGAACCGTAGTTTTCATTCTGATAAATCTTATCATAGGGATTCGCCGTACGCACGGAAGTAATCGCAAGGTTTTCTCCCCATATATCAGTATTAAATGCATACAAATCATAGTATGAAATCCAGATATATCCGTTATCGCCGACATACGAACCCCAGCTGTTCTTCGCAAGCCATGCACCGTCTGCCGGAGGACGTTTGCCCTCTTCAAATTTATCAACGGAATAATTGTCGTCCCAACCTATTACTGTAATTGCGTGACCCGAAAATTTTGTTACTTCTTCGTCGGAATAGTAACATATCCTGCCGTTGCTGTAACCCGAGCCGTTATTGTATGAGGTAGCCACAGCACCGTAATTTTTTATAGCCGTTTTAATTGATGTGATATCATTATTAACATATTGAATTCCCGTAACATTAAAAACGTTATCATAGTCTTTCATACCGGCAGGATAAGTCGAACCCTGATACGGCAAATCGCTTTCAAGCTTGGGACCCTGCCACGATGCAAAATATCCTGCACTCATCATACTGTAACCGCCGGGGGTAAGACTTCTGTTAAGCCAACCCGTGCCGTTATCATCATTATAAAATGCCGTTGCCCACCATGCAAGGTGCTGTTCCGAAAGATCCTGCAAGCCTTTTTCGTCGTTTGCAAGGAACGCTTCCAATGTTCCGATACCCGAGAAAGCCCAGCAGCTGTTATTGCTGCCTTGGTTGCGGATACCGGTAGCGTTTGACATGTAACTGTTGGGCAAAGCACCCGACGGCTGGAGAATTTTTCCCGGAACGGAGAACGGGGCAATTCCGACACCCGAATCCTCTGTTACCTCGATTTCACCGTCTAAATATGCTTTATAAGCTTCGCTGTATTCTGTTGCCGGCACAGCCTGCACGGGAACTTTTTCTTCAATCTGAGCATTTGCTTCGGAAGCGGCAAATATGACAAGTCCTACAATAATTACAGACGTTAAAGTTGTTTTCAGAAATGATTTTTTTTTCACTTCGTCAACCTCCCAATATCTAAAATAGTCGGCAATGCCGACGGAAAACACGTGAAGATAGTATTTCTTTATTCTTACTTCACGCACCCGACCAAAAATTAATTTTTATAATAAGTATCGGTCGGATACATAAAGAAAATTTTCTACCTGTACGGTTGAAATCAAATTGTACATTATCTTTCTTTTCAGGTTGGGTTCGTCAGCGAGGGGTATTCTGCCCCTGCCGGTTCAAGACCATTATAGCAAACCAAACAAATATCCGAACTCGTCCTCGACATACGTCAGTATGCCTTCGTCCTCCGCCTTGCCCTGCACTCACCAGCATCGTCTCCTTTTGTCCGTCTATCTATTTGGATTGCTATAGGAAAACCTCCCAATCAGCTTTCGTCTACGGCTCGTGTTCCGTCACCCGCAAGCTTTGAAAAGCTTGACTAAACTTTTAACAGGCTTCTCAGCCGTACAGCTACAAATTTTTTCAAAAAGCTGCTTCACGTTTTTCCTGCGGACATTGTCCGCACAAAAACTAATTTTTAAAATTATCAAATTTAATTATAACAGATTTAGAAGGTTATGTAAACACTTTTTTTGTAAAATTTCAGGAAGTACTCCCTCAATGATATGAAAACAGCTTTTAATAATCGAAATTAGTATTTCTCTTATTAACGGTTTTGCACAGCTGAGTTACTTCACGCTCGTAAATCTCGTTAAGCGTAACTGCACAAAGCTGGTAATTTTGATCGTTACATACTACATAAATTGAGCTGGACTCTCCCTCTTTAGCTTTCTTGTAGTTGCTTGAATCTTTTGCTTCCTGATAAATTCTCTGAATTTCATCATACAAAGCAATCATACCGGTATTGCTGCCGATAAGGCACTCCTGACCGACAATAATACTTCCGCCGAGCTGTCTTTCACCTGTATTGAAATCCCTCAAAACAAAATCCATAACCTCATGGTGCTTAAAATACTGCACACGGCTTTCAAAAAGTTTAAGCTTCTTATCGAAAATCTTCCGCTTAATCAAGAAATACAGAACACAGCCCAACACAAAAGCAACCAACACCGAAGCAGTGTTAAATATTATCTCGCTGAACGGCAAATAAACATTTCTTATGGTTTTAAATGCCACAAACACAATGGCAGCCATAAGAATTGTAATATACACTCTAAGCTTTCTCAAACTGCTGTAAGGAACACAGTATTTTTTTAATTCATCCATTATAAACACTCCCCCGGATTATTCAATATTTTTAAAATTCGCTCCCTGAATAATCCTAAAAAATTCTTACAATACCATTATACATCACTTCTAAAAATAAATCAACACCTGTGTTAAAATTTATATACAAACTCTATTTTATAATTGCAGGCACATTTCCTACAAGCACCGTTTCCCCCACCAAAACGGAAGTTGTCATTTCAATAGGTTCCTGCTCACCTCCTCCGATAATCAGCAAGTCGCCCGTAATATCGATATAAAGCCTGTGGATAGTCTGATTAACACCGCCTGTTTCAAACTCACTCCTGAACTCGGAACTTACGTCACCTGTCACGATATTATTGAATTCAATCGCTTTACCCGAACCGCTCAAAAACTCCGTATTTATAATACTTCCGATTGGAAGCTCCACAACATATTCAAACTCACCCGAAAGCTTTTCGGATAAATCCTCCGTGACTTCGTTTTTCAGCTCATTAATTGTGACAACATCGGTATTAAGTGACTGAACTTCACCGTTCTGAGAATATGTAATATTCATAAGCTTATCATATGAAAGATTCATCTCGGTCATTTTTTCATTGACGGTTTCGCTGAACAGCTCTGTCATAGTCTGCCGACCTTTCATAATTGTAAAATCGCTCATAAACGGTGATACTTTCATCTCAAAATATACAAACACCGCCGTAAAGAATACTACAATCACAAATAAACCTATCCTGCCTATTATTACCCATTTCCGGTAACGGCTTCTTCCAAAGTTTCTTCTCATAAAAAACACCCCTTGAGCATAATACTCAAAGGGTGAAAAAATTGTTAATTTGTGAACAACCTCCACGGTAATTACGTGAAGATAGTTATTCATAGTCTTACTTCACATAGCCGACCGAAAATTAATCTTAACAATAAATTACTCTTCCGGCTCTCCGTTAATATCGTCGGCTGAAAGCGTTGAAAAATCGAACTCCAATCTCTTGCCGCACTGCGGACAATCAATTGTACCCTCAATAAGAATATCTTCGGAAACGCAAATCTCATCGCCGCAGCTTGGGCATACTACTTCATAGTATTCTCCGTCTTCATCGAAGTCGTCAAAATCCTCTTCGCCTTCCTCGTCATCGTAAAGGTCGTCTTCAACGATAGAAAGATCCTGATCAATCTCCTCAACCTGCTCGCTCAACTCGTCGTAAAGCTCACCAAGCTCCGTAACCTCGTCGGAGATATCCTCCAGCAAATCGATTACAACCTTGATAACCTTAACCATATCGTCATTGTCATTAAGCTTCAAGCCGTCCGTAAGACCACGGATATAAGCTACTTTTTCGTTAATATCCATTCTGTGCAACCCCTATCAAGCACGTCCGAGGTACTCGCCTGTACGTGTATCAATCTGAATAACTTCGCCCTCGTCGATAAAGAGAGGAACTCTTACTTCCGCACCTGTTTCAACAGTTGCAGGCTTAGTTGCGTTGGTAGCTGTATCGCCCTTGAAACCAGGCTCTGTTGCGGTAACCTTAAGCTCTACGAAGTTCGGCGGCTCAACACCGAAAACACTGCCCTTATAAGAGAGAACCTTACAAACCATATTCTCTTTAACAAACTTGAAGTTGTCGCCGAGAACCGACTTGCCAATCGGAATCTGCTCCCAAGTTTCCGTATCCATAAAGTAATAGAGATCTCCGTCGGAGTAGCTGTACTCCATTTCCTTTCTCTCGATGTACGCTGTCGGATACTTGTCGTTGGGGTTAAAGGTCTTCTCAACAACCGCACCTGTGATTACGTTTCTGATCTTTGTACGAACGAACGCAGCACCTTTACCCGGTTTTACATGCTGAAACTCGATGATAGAAACTACCTGACCGTCCATTTCAAATGTAACGCCGTTTCTGAAATCTCCTGCTGATATCATTTTAAACTCCTCCATTTACTGAAAATATAAAATTCATCTCGAATAATTGTAAGCTTCAAGAAAAATGTACCATATACTCTTTAATTATACTATAGTACAATCAAAATTGCAAGTTTTTTTAAATAAAATTCATATCTTACGGAAAATTTTTATACGGTTAATATTTTTCACAAAAGTTTGACATAATATACATTGTGAAACATTATTATGCGATATCGATAACTAATTCCTCATAATTTATAGTAACCGTGTAGGTGTTACCCTTTTCGAGAGTTGCTTCAATGATTGACGCATCGTCGCCGATTGCGGTAAACTTTGCCTTTTCGACCTTTCCTCCGGTAATTGCTTCAATCTGGTCAAGAACACAGTCAAGCTGCAATGTTGCAATGCTGAAAGGAATACTGTGATTCTCCGGCTCGGTTTCGGACTGTATGCCGAAATATTTCTTAGTGTTCTCTTCGTCGCCTGCAAAAATCTTATTCCAGCGAGCCTCGGGGTAATCATACTTAAAGAACGAACTGTCCTTTTCGTTTGTTTCGGGAAGTTCAAAAGCAATCTTACTCAGGTCAAGCGGTTCAATTTGAATAGCTTCGCTTTCCTCTTCATTGCTGTTAAGCTTCATTATGGCATGTTTCTCAATACCGCCGACTGCCGGAGTTTGTGAGGACGTGCCGGAATCCTTTTTAACCTCGGTGTACTTTTCAGCTTTTGCAAGGAAGTCTTCGCCCTCGTTTTGTGTGAGAGTTCTTATCTCCTTGTAACTGCCTTCATGAACATCGTAATGATATACAATAAGCACAAGATAATCTTCATATCGATATATTGTAACCGACTGACCCTTTCCCGTATAGCCGTATGTATAAACGTATGACAGGAAATCACTGTTTGCATACTGCGAATCGCTGAACGTAAAAGCATTATCGGGAATAACTTTCAAGGAAGTGTTCTCTGCTTTGGGAGAATCAGCGGTTTCGGCTGTGGTGCTGTCTTCTGTAACAGCGGTACTCTCGGCAGTATCATTGCTTTCCGTAACCGTGCTGTTTGAAACGGCAGAGCTGTTTTCGTTTGGAGAGGGGGAATCGGACGAGCAGCCGCCCAGCATTGCAGCAACACAAATCAAGGCTGTTGCTGCCAACAATCTTTTTGTTTTCATATCAGTCACCTCAGTTTAAATTATAATCAAATCCTTAGGTAAATTTGCCAAATTTCTACAGCCGTCTTTAGTGACAACGACCATATCTTCAATTCTCACACCGAACTTATCGGGCAGATAAATTCCCGGTTCAACCGTGATAATCATACCGTCGCTTAGAATTTTGTCGCCTTTCGATGCTACAAACGGCTGTTCATGTATGTCAAGACCCACTCCGTGACCTGTTGAGTGCTTATAATATTCACCGTAACCCTCACGCTCGATAACCTCTCTCGCCGCCTTGTCAACATCACAAGCCTTAACGCCTGCTTTAACCTTTGCAAGTCCGCTTAACTGAGCTTCGAGAACTATATTGTAAATTTCACGCTGATAGTCGCTTACCTCGCCTACGGCAATTGTTCTTGTCATATCGCTGTGATAACCCTCGTAAATTGCACCGATATCGAATGTCACAAAATCTCCTGTCTTGACAGCTTCGTCACCGGGAACACCGTGCGGCATTGAAGTTTTCTTTCCCGTAATGGTTATCAAATCAAACGACACACCCGACGCACCTTTTTTCCTCATAAGAAATTCAAGCTCCAAAGCAAGGTCGGCTTCACGAACTCCGGGTTTTACCATATTCAGAAGTTCAAGGTAGGCTTCTTCAGTGATACGCTGTGCCTTTTCGATTTTTGCAATTTCGTCTTTCGATTTAACTATTCTCTGATTTGAAATTAACCTATCAAGCATATCATTCGATATTACTTCACATTTAATATCGGAGAATATCTTTTTAAACGTACTCTCACGGCTTACCGTGACTTTTGACGCTTCAATAAGCACTTCCTTAATGCCGTGTTTCTTTGCAATTTCCTTTAAACTGTCGGCATACTTGTTATACACGATAACTTCACAGTTTGTTACTGCTTTGTTTGCGGCTTCTCCGTAACGGAAATCGACTAACAGATATGATTTTTGACGTGTAACAAAAAGTGTACCCTCGCTGTTTGCAAAGCCTGTGTAATAGTAAATATTTGTTTCACAGGTTATAAGTGCGGCGGTTTTGTTATCGGGAAGTTTTGTTGAAAGTTTTTTGAGGGTCATATATTTTCTGAGCTTGTCAAGCTCCGTATTATCTGCCATTGCTTATACCTCACATTACAAAATATCGTTCAGTGCATACAATGCAAGGCGGTAGCTGAACTTACCGAAGCCGCTGATTTGACCCTTGCACACCGCACCGATAACGGTTTTGTGGCGGAACTCGTCACGTGCATGAACGTTGGACATATGAACCTCGATAGTCGGCACACTCGGCACACATGCGATAGCGTCACGGATAGCGTAGCTGTAATGTGTATATGCACCAGCGTTAATTATTATACCGTCCTTAGTACCTAATGCGGAGTGAATTTTTGAAATGATTTCACCCTCACAATTTGACTGATAAATCTCAATTTCCATTCCGAGTTCGTCCGCCCATTTGCGGATATCCTCGTTAATTGTTTCGGCGGTTTCTTCACCGTAGACGTTTTTTTCACGAAGTCCGACCATATTGAGGTTGGGACCCAGAATTAACAGAATTTTTTTACTCATTTTTTATCACCTGTTTATTTAATACATTTATATTTATAAGATATCTTTCTTTAATCGGTAATTCGCTACGCTGTTGCCTGCTTTGGTTTGTATGGAAAGACTTTATTTTGATGTTTGCTTTGATTTTTTTCTTTGAAAAGTTTGTTTAGTTTCGCTGAGGGCAGTTTATTTTTCTACGCTGATTTTTTCGTCAGCGAGCAGGGCTCTGCCCCTGCTGGTGCAAGACCACTAGGAACACCTGCCAATCAGCTGTCGCCTGCGGCTCAGCTTCTTGGGGTGTTCCGTCGCCCGCAAGCTTTAAAAAGCTTGACCAAACTTTAACAAGCTTCGCCTCACCGAAAGACATCATCAAAAGATAACTGCTCATACCGTTCGGGCAGCTCGTTCAGATATTTAAAAATTTTATCTCTGTCGGTAACAATTCCGTTTTCCGCACAGCGTTTTTGAAGTATCTCGTTAAGTCGTTGGGCATTGGGACTTGATATTTCGTAAGCATTGCCGTAGGTACGAATATATTTTTCTTTAAGTTTTGGAAAGTATCTGTCAAGTGCGGCATAGTAATATTCTCTGTCACCGTCACGCAATGTCATACCCATACCGAAATTTATAATTCCGTACACACCCGACTCAATGCAGTAATCTAGAATACCGTTTAGGTTCTCCTCGGTATCGTTTATAAAAGGAAGTATCGGACACAGCCACACCACGGTAGGGATATTGTTTTCATGAAAAATTTTCAGCACCTCAAAGCGGCGGCGAGTTGTACAGACATCAGGCTCAACGATTTTACACAGTGTTTCGTCATAGGTGGTTAATGTCATCTGAACAACTGTTTTCGCCTTTTGGTTTATACTTTTCAGCAGCTCCAAATCCCTCAAAATGCGGTCTGATTTTGTAAGAACGGTTACACCAAATTCGTGGCGGTCTATGATTTCCAGACATCTTCGGGTAATTTTTAGCTTATTTTCACAGTGCATATATGGGTCGCACATTGCACCCGTACCAATCATACAGCGTTTACGTTTTGACCTCAAAGATTTTTCGAGAAGTTCGGGGGCATTTTGTTTGACCTCGATATCTTCAAAACGGTGGGTAAATCCGTAACAAGTACTTCTTGAATCACAGTAAATACAGCCGTGAGAACAGCCACGGTAAACATTCATACCGTTTCGGGCGGACAATATTCCTTTGACATTCACAAAGTGCATAAATTCACCTCTGATAATATTAATACTCCACGCAACATATAAAGCATATCATAATTTTCCGAAATTTACAAGATTTTCGGGCATAATTTTATTATTTGTTTACATCTATGCTGTCATAATCGTTTTCATCATCAATAACCCACGGAAGATAAGCGTCAATTTCAATCAAAAGAACAGGCTGGGGAAAGTTTTCGGGGGTCAACGCATTGCCCGTACCAGAGAATATTTTAAAATTATTATCTATAAAAATACCCTCTTCGCCTTTGGGAACATTTTTATCCTCTTTGACAACCTTGCCTTTAACGTGGAAAAATCCCTGATACCAAAACAAACCGTTTCTGCTGTCGTGTGAATTGACATTAACCCACGGTATTATTTCGGTAATATATCTCATATCATCAATACCGAAACTTTTAAAAGTTTCTTTGACTTTATCGCCGACATTAAGAATTGCCCGACGGAAATTTTTACAACCCGTACAGTCGCAGTCGTTAATCGGTTTATGCTGTGAGTAATATTCTCTTGTGGCATTAACGTCAATATCAACAGTTGTATCTCCAAAATCAAAAATCATTTAACCACCCCATTGATTTAATTTGTAATTATTGCAGACGAAAATTCACTGAATGTCATACGGGATTTATATATTTCAATTTATCCAGCATTTTACGGAAATTACCAACCTGCTCATTCATATCAAACGTACTTGCAATTCTCATAGACTTTCTGCAAGCCTTAGTGAGTTGCTTTTCAAAGTCGGCTTTGGAAACGATTTCCGTAAAAATTACGTCTTTGCTGTCGATATATAGGCGAACATATTCAAGACAATAATTTCCGCTGTCCTTAAGAGTGCCGACAACCTCGGAAGCACCGTCCATAAAGCACAATGTAAACGTTCGGCTGCCGCTGCTGTTAAGAAAACTCAGATATTCGTTAATCCAATTTGCGGCTATTATCAGAACAAAGTCATTCCAATTTTCCTCGGGGAAAAAGCCGCTATCCGTTTTGAAAAATATACCCCCCGTAACATTTGTTTTTCCTTGTGATATTCTGTTATCAGTAATAATAATTTCCATACATATACCTCATTAATCAAACCACACTTGCCATTACATACCGACTTCCACACATCAAAAAACAAATCTCTTCTGTGGGCATTGTCTACCAAATTAAAAAAGGTGAGCAGTCCGGTAAAAGACCACTCACCCATTTTGCAGCTATTCTGTATAAGCCAAATAAATTACTTGTACTTACGTTTACGAGCAGCCTCGGACTTCTTCTTACGCTTAACAGACGGCTTCTCGTAAGCTTCTCTCTTACGAACCTCAGCGATAACGCCGGCTCTTGCACACTGCTTCTTAAATCTTCTCAATGCACTCTCAAGAGATTCATTTTCCTTGATTCTGATTTCTGCCATATATTTTCCCTCCCATCCGCCAAAAGGCAGGAGTAAATCGCATAATTTGCAAGTTTAATTATACAATATCCGATACAATCTTGTCAAGTGTTTTTTGAAAAATTTACTTAAAATTGTAAAAATAACAGTTTGACATATGAAAATTTATGGCTTTACAACAATATTGACAAGTTTACCCTTAACGTAAATCTCTTTTACAATATTCATATCGCCTATAGCCTGTGAAACTTTTTCATCAGCCTTTGCAGTTTCAAGAACCTCCGATTGTTCCGCATCAACCGCAATAACAAGCTTTGACTTAATCTTGCCGTTTACCTGAACAACAATTTCAACTGTTTCGTCCTTGCACTTTGCCTCATCGTACTTAGGCCACTCAGCCTGTGCAACAAGACCGTCCGACAGCTTCTGCTGCTCCCATACCTCCTCTGTAACGTGAGGTGCGAACGGATTGAGGAGAATCGAGAAAATTCTAAGCTCTTCACGTGTAACGCCCTTGTTTGCAAGGTCGTTAATCAATGTCATAAGTGCTGCAATAGCCGTGTTGAACTTGATACTCTCGATATCATCGCCGACTTTCTTAATTGTCTTGTGGAACTTGCTCTCAAGCTCGGGACGGATTTCATCACTGTCGATAACGTTATTCTGGAGATTGTAATATCTCTCTATGAAACGGCGGCAGCCCTTAATGCCTTTCGGGTCCCACGGAGCGGACTTCTCAAAGTCACCGATAAACATTTCATAAAGACGGAGAGTATCTGCACCGTACTCCGCAACAACCTCGTCGGGGTTTACAACGTTGCCCCTCGACTTACTCATCTTCTCGCCGTTCTCACCGAGAATCATACCGTGGCTTGTACGCTTTGCGTACGGCTCGGCGGTCGGAACTACTCCGATATCGTAAAGGAACTTATGCCAGAAACGGCTGTAAAGCAAGTGAAGTGTAGTATGCTCCATACCGCCGTTGTACCAGTCAACGGGCGACCAGTAGTTAAGAGCCTTTTCGCTTGCAAAAGTCTTGTCGTTGTGAGGGTCCATATAGCGGAGGAAGTACCAAGAAGAGCCTGCCCACTGCGGCATTGTGTCTGTTTCTCTCTGAGCATCGCCGCCGCACTTCGGACACTTCACGTTTACCCACTCCGTAATATTTGCAAGCGGAGATTCTCCCGTATCGGTAGGCTCGTAGGAATCAACCATAGGCAGTTCAAGCGGAAGTTCGCTTTCGTCAAGCGGTACATATCCGCAGCAAGGACAATTGATAATCGGAATAGGCTCGCCCCAGTATCTTTGACGTGAGAACACCCAGTCACGGAGTTTGAAGTTTACTTTCTCGTGACCCTTGCCGTTCTCGGTAAGCCACTCCTTGATTTTAACCTTAGCTTCTTCAACGGTCAAGCCGTCAAGAATGCCGCTGTTCACCATAACACCCGTTGCACAGTCGGTGAAAGCCTCCTCCTGAACGTTGCCTCCCTTTACAACCTCGATAATCGGAAGATTGAATTTCTTCGCAAACTCCCAGTCACGTGTATCGTGAGCAGGAACAGCCATAATCGCACCTGTACCGTAGGAAACAAGAACATAGTCGGAAATGAAAATCGGAATCTCCGTATTGTTGACAGGGTTTACGGCACGAACACCCTTAATGAGTACGCCTGTTTTTTCCTTTGCCATTTCGGTACGCTCAAAATCGGACTTCTTAGCCGCTGCTTCCTGATATGCACGAACTTCGTCAATGTTCTCGATTTTATCCGCCCACTTGTCAATGTAGGGGTGTTCGGGAGAAACTACCATATATGTAGCACCGAAAAGCGTATCGGGACGTGTTGTATAGATAGTGAGGATATCGCCTGTTGTTGCGGTGAAGTCAACCTCCGCACCCGTACTTCTGCCAATCCAGTTCTTCTGCTGTGTCTTAACTCTTTCGGGGTAATCCACGAGGTCGAGGTCATCGACAAGTCTTTGAGCGTACTCTGTGATTTTGAGCATCCACTGTGACTTTACCTTGCGGATAACCTCACTTCCGCAGCGTTCACACGCACCGTTTACAACCTCTTCGTTAGCGAGAACGCATTTACAGGAGGTACACCAGTTTACTGACATCTCCTTTTTATATGCGAGATTGTGCTTGAAAAGTTGGAGGAAAATCCACTGCGTCCACTTGAAGTAAGAGGGGTCTGTTGTGTTGATTTCCCTGCTCCAGTCAAAGGAAATACCGAGTGACTGAATCTGCTGTTTAAATCTTGCGATATTGTTTTTAGTAACCTCGGCAGGGTGAATATGGTTCTTTATTGCGTAGTTCTCCGTCGGCAAGCCGAAAGCGTCCCAGCCGATTGGATAGAGAACATTATAACCCTGCAAACGTCTTTTTCTCGCAACCGTATCGAGTGCGGTGTACGGACGTGGGTGACCTACATGAAGACCCTGACCCGACGGATAAGGGAACTCGATGAGTGCAAAGAATTTTTCTTTAACGGAATTTTCGTCCTCAGCGTGGAAAACTCCTTTTTCCTCCCATATATCCTGCCATTTTTTTTCAATTTTACTGTGTTCGTATTTCACTTTTTATCAATCCTTTTTTATTTGTATATTGAAAAGAGTGCGATATTATCAACTAAAAATATAGCTGCCCGAAACTCTTTTCTCTATTAGCTGTTGGCTTTTCACTCTTCACATAAAGTATTTAAGATAAATATTTATATGTGAAGAGTGAATATAATAAATTTTTTCTTTGACCGACAATTCGGCGGACAACGTCCGCTGGAATCAGATTGAATATTGGCTTTATTTTTCTACGACCGGCAATTCGCTTCGCTGTTGCCTGTTTTTATTGATATCGAAAGATATTGTTTTGAGATATGCTTTTATTTTTGATTGTTTTTCTGTTGATAGTTTGTTTAGTTTCGCTGAGGGTAGTTTGTTTTTCTTTTTAAGTTGGTTTCGTCAGCGACAAGGGCTCTGCCCTTGACCCGCAAGCTTTAAAAAGCTTGACCAAACTTTTAACAAGCTTCGCTCCGCCGAAAATAATTTTAAATTTAAGCTTTCTCCTCTACAAGCACATCGGAAATATCAATCTCTTCTCCGTCTGCCCACATTCTGTCAAGGTCGTAGTATTCTCTCGACTCCTCGGAAAACACGTGAACAATAACATCAATATAGTCAAGCAAAATCCACGAATCGTTTCTGTGACCCTCAATATGGCTGACATTCTCCCCTGCTTCCTTAAGCGTATATTCAACCGCATCTGCCATAGCCTTAACCTGAGTTGAGCTATGACCCGTTGCGATTACGAAATAATCCGCAATAACGGATACTTCCTCAACCTTGATAACCTTAATGTCTGAACCTCTTTTGCTGTCAAGTGTTTTTGCAGCTTCCTTTGCAAGCTCTAAACTTGTCATATATTTTACACCTCTTTTTTACTTATAATTATTATCTCATTATTTCGACTTATTATAACTCTTACTTGTTTTCAGCACTACTTCATTATAACACGCAAGTGAGTTCGGGTCAATGGCAAGCCGTCTTTTTGCCAAATCCGCAACACTGAAAGACAATCCGAATGCCATAGCCTCTTCAAGACTTTTCTCGGATAATTCCCTCATTTCCTCCACTCCGTCGTAATCACGCTCCGCACCTGTAAAGTCGGCGATAAACACGCACTTTTCAAGCAGGCTCATATTTGCCCTGCCCGAGGTGTGATAGCGGATAGCATTGAAAACGTCCTCGTCGTCAATACCCATAACGTCACGGACGAAAGCCGCACCGGCTATAGCGTGCCAAAGCTTCGGCGACGGACTTTCTATATCATTCAGAATAATACCCGAATTTTCAATGATTTGGAGCTGTTCATCTCCCGGAGTTTCCTTTGTGATATCGTGAAGGATTCCTGCAAGCCTTGCTTTCTTTACGTCCGCACCGTATTTCTTTGCAAGCTTCTGAGCTTCAACCGCAACATTAAAGGAATGCACATAACGTTTCTCACTCATTCGGGCTTTCAGAACTTTGTCGAATCTATCGTAATTAATTGTCGATTTATCCATAAAAAGATAATTTGCATAAATATATTTTTCGACTTTCTCGTCAACAAATTTTGAAAAGCTTTCGTCATTAAAAATATGTTTGCGGATTTTGCTTGACGATATATTACTCTTTTTCAAATCGAGAATAACCGTCTTTGCACCCAAAGCGTTGTATTGTTTTTCTTTCTCTTTGAGAACTTCTATATCATCATCGTTTCTCGGAACAGTACATACAGTTGCAAGAGAGAAAATCTCCTCGGGGTCTTTCCAGTCAAGCAATGTCACAAACATATCCGCCCCCGTAATAAGATACAGTTCACTTTCGGGGTACATCTCTTTAAGCTGTTTTAATGTATCGACCGTATAGCTTTTGCCCTCACGCTTGATTTCTATATCGGAAACATCAATTTTCTTAATGTCCTCCGTGGCAAGTTTGCACATATTGAGCCTGTGTTCCGCAGACACCATTTCGCTGTCGCTTTTATGCGGCGGCGTGGCAGTGGGGATAAGCAGGAGTTTATCTAGCTTAAGTTTCTTAATGAACGCTGCCGCCAAATTGATATGTGCGTTATGTATGGGATTGAAGCTTCCGCCGAACATTGCTATTTTCTTTGGCTGTTTCATAGTTTCACCAACCTTACGTTAAATATTGTGTAAACGAACATATCCGTATAGGAATTTATTTCACACAATGATTTACTTCTTTTTGCTCTTCGGAAGAACAATTTGGGGGTCTTTATCGTTTCTCTTGTAAAGAACGAATTTTGTGCCGATAACCTGAACAACATCAGACTTTGTTTTCTCGGCAATACTGTCGGCAACCTCTCTTACCGACAAATCACAGCTTTCAAGGACTTTACCCTTTATAAGCTCTCTAGCCTTAAGAGCATCGGCGGCTTGCTTTATGATTTGCTCATTAAGACCGCCCTTGCCCACCATTAAAATTGTATCTGCACTGTTTGCGAGTGAACGCAAATATGCTCTCTGTTTACTCGTAATCATTCCGTACCTCCTTTTTTAAAACGTGAAGACAGTCTTTTTAAGGAATAACTTCACATATCTCCTGCGGACGTTGTCCGCTTTTTACTTTTTCGTAGAGTTGGCGGAGTGCCTTTCCCCTGTGGCTGAGTTTGTCCTTTTCTTTGGCGGTAAGCTCCGCAAAGGATTTTCCGTTGTCTGTCAAAAATACGGGGTCATATCCGAAACCTCCGTCGCCTTTCGGCTCTTCCGCAATTATACCGTCACAAGTTCCTTCTGCCGTAATTATCGTGTTTTCATCTATAATACAGCATATCGAACTTACAAAATGTGCCGTCCTCTTCTCTGTGGGTACACCCTCAAGATTTTTCAGAAGCTTTGCTATTCTCATTTCGTCCGTTGCGTTCTCGCCTGCATATCTTGCGGAGTACACTCCCGGCTCACCGTTCAAAGCATCTACTACAAGTCCCGAATCGTCCGCAACAGACGGCATACCTGTCTTTTTAAAAGCGGCTGCCGCCTTGATAAAAGCATTCTCCGCAAAGGTTGTGCCTGTTTCCTCAACATCGTCAAGGGATATTCCCTCACTTTTAGCCGTCACCGCCGTAATGCCCAGCGGATTTAAAATCCTGTCAAGCTCTGCGACTTTACCTTTATTATTTGAAGCAATTATAAATTTAGTCATCTTTTTCAACCTCGAACAAAGCCTTTGCGAACTCCTGCGGATTGAACGGCTGCAAGTCATCTATCTGCTCGCCGACACCGATATACTTAACAGGAACGTCAAGCTCCTCTTTGATTGAAAGAACCACACCGCCCTTAGCCGTGCCGTCAAGCTTTGTGAGAACAATACCCGTGATACCTGCGGCATTCTTGAACTCTCTAGCCTGATTTACGGCATTCTGACCCGTTGTAGCGTCGAGAACAAGAAGAACCTCTTTATCTGCGTTGGGGAGTTCCCTGTCAATAATTCTGCTGATTTTGGAAAGCTCGTCCATAAGGTGCTTCTTGTTGTGAAGTCTTCCTGCCGTATCGGCAATAATAACATCTGCTTTCCTCTTTTGGGCAGCGTGAATGGAATCAAACACAACCGCTGCCGGGTCTGAGCCTTCGTTCTGCTTTATAATATCGCAGCCGCTTCTGTCCGCCCAGACTTCAAGCTGCTCGATAGCCGCCGCACGGAATGTATCGGCTGCCGAGAGAAGAACCTTTTTACCGTTCTCACGGAGGTTATTCGCAAGCTTGCCGATAGTGGTAGTCTTGCCGACACCGTTCACACCAATAACAAGAATAACCGACGGCTTCGTATTGATATTAAGCTCCTGACCGCCCTCCAGCATTTCGGCAATAATTTCCTCCAAAAGACGGTGAACCTCTTTAGGGTTTGTGACACCCTCTTTTTTAACTTTTTTTCTAAGTTCTTCGCAGATTTTCTGTGATGTTGTAATACCGACATCACCCATTACAAGAAGTTCTTCGAGTTCCTCGAAAAGCTCCTCGTCTATTTTTGTAAAGGATTTGAGCATTGAGTCAATCTGACCGACAACGCTGTCCCTTGTCTTTTTAAGACCCGCTTTGATTTTAGCAAATAATCCCATAAAATCACCCCTGGCTGTAATTTTTAATTTTCAGGCAAATTAAAAATAATGAAGTGTGCTTCGCACATGAAGTGCTGCTTACGCAGCGTGAAGTTCGCCTGCGGCGAATGAAGTACTGCTTCGCAGCATAATTTTTGATTTTAAGCATTAATCATATTTCATTAATTTAATTCGCTGTCAAATTTTTTAACTTATAAATTATACAAATAAATTTTCAACGTGAGAGTTTTTTAATACAATACAAAACTCTCTGCGTGTGCTTTCTTTATTATTTATTCGTTATTCTTCATTCTTTATTTCAGGTTTGTGAAGCCTGCTGCGACTTCGCTTGAATGAAGTTCGAGAAGTTTTGAAATTCCCTCGTCCTGCATTGTAACGCCGTACAAAACATCTGCCTCTTCCATTGTACCTCGTCTGTGAGTAATAAGAATAAACTGTGTGTTGTCGTTCATCTTTCTGAGGTACTGGGCAAATCTGTCAACGTTCACTTCGTCAAGTGCCGCTTCTATCTCGTCCATTACACAGAACGGTGCAGGACTTACTTTCATAATCGCAAAGTAAAGTGCAATCGCAACCAATGCCCTTTCTCCGCCCGACAGCAATTCCAGATGTGAAACAAGCTTTCCCGGAGGGTGACACTTAATGTCAATTCCGCTGTTGAGGATATCGTCCTCATTCGTAAGCGACAATGAAGCGTTGCCGCCGCCGAAAAGCTCCTTGAACGTTTCACCGAAATTCTTGTTAATCAGTGCGAAACGTTCTATGAAAATTTCTTTCATCTGCTTAGTCAAATCGCCGATAAGAGTTGTAATCTCTTTCTTCGATTTCTCGACATCTCCGACCTGAGTTTTCATAAACTCGTATCTTTCGGAAACCTCTTTGTACTCTTCAATCGCCGCAACGTTTACGCTGCCAAGACCCTTGATTTTTGATTTCAGTTCGTTCAGACGTTTCTGTGCAGCCGTGATATTTTCAATCGTGATTGCCGTTTCCTGTGCCTGACGTGGAGTTAATTCGTACTCCTCCCAAAGCTTTTTTGTTATATCGTCGTACTGCTTGTTGAGGTTGTTTTTCCTCTCTTCAAGACGTGCAAGCTCTCTGCCGATTTGTTCTTTCTCGGCGGACTTGTCACGCTCCAGCTGCCGCAGCTCGGCACTGCGTTTTTCAAGCATTGCACGCTTTCCGCTTAACTCCGCAACTTTTTCGTTGTTGGCGGCAACTGTCCGCCTTAGCTTCATCTCTTCGTCATTGTACGTGAAGATAGTCTTTTCAATCTCCTTGTTGAGATTTTTCGCTTTTTTTATTTCTTCGAGAATCTCAGCTCGCTTAAGACTCTGGTCGGAGCTTGTAATCTCCGCCTGTGCTATATCGGCTTTCAGAACCTCGATATCCTTTTCCAACGCCAGAGTTTCAAGCTTTATATCTTGCAGTTCGCTTGTGAGAGTTTCTCGCTTTTCGCTCATCTCCGCAATACTTCCCGAGAGATTATCGATATTTTCCTGAACCTTGTCAATTTCGGCTTCGATTTTATCAAGCTCTGTTTCGGCTTTTTTAAGAGATTCGCTCAGAAATTCTCTCTTATCTTCCAGTTCTTCCTTTTCAAGCTCCAAATCCCCTATTGTCGTTTCGAGAGATTTAATCTGGTCGTCCGCAGACTTACACTCCGCTTCTACTCTGAACTTATCCTCCTGAACACGTGAAAGACTTGTTCGGCTTTCAACAAGCTTCGCTTCAACACTTCCGCATTCGGCTTGAATCTGAGTGTAAAGATTTTTGGACTTTTCGATTTTATCGTTTAACTCCGCAAGCTTTTTCTTGTCTTTTTCAATCTCGCTGACACGGCTTAACAACCCTGTCTTTTTATTAAGCGAACCGCCTGTGAGAGAACCGCCTGCGTTCACAACCTGACCGTCAAGTGTTACCACTCTGAAACGGTAGTTGTATTTTCTTGCGATTTCAACTGCACGGTCGAGATTTTCGGCTATACATATACGTCCGAGAAGTGACCTGAGAATGCCGTTATACTGGGGTTCGCACGTACAAAGAGTACTTGCCACGCCTACAAAACCTCTGCAATTTTCAAGACCCTTTTCCTGTAGTTCATTACCCTTGATAGTTGACATCGGGAGAAAGGTTGCACGACCTGCGTCTTTCTTTTTAAGGAAAGCAATCGCACGTTTAGCGTCCTCTTCGGTGGCAGTTACTATATTCTGCATAGCCGCACCGAGAGCCGTTTCAATAGCTACAGCGTATTCGGTGGGAACTTTGATTACTCTTGACACGGGACCGTGAATACCCTGCAAGCTGCCGTTTCTCGATTCCTTGACTACAATCTTGACGCTTTGATTAAAACCCTCAAGGTTACGCTCCATATTTTCCAAAAAGGAAATATGTCTTTTAACCTCGTTTATATCAAGATTCAGCTTATCGTTTTGAGCTTTTATCTCGTCACGCTTCTGTTGTTTCTGAGTAAGCATAAGCTCGTAACCCTTAACGGAGTTTTTGAGATTTTCAAAACCGTCCGCTGCTTCCTCACGCATTGCCCTGTAATCGGAGAATGCTTCCTGCAATTCTTCAAGCTGCATATTTTTAGTATACAATGATTGTCCGATATTTTCAAGACGTGAATTTAAATCCGACACTGCCGTTTCGCCCGTCATTTTGGCAACCCTTGCATTCGCAAGCTCGATATTAAGCTTGGTGAGCCTACTGTTGTACTCGTTCAGAAGAGTGGAACTCTTGCCGTCGTCCTCTACAAGATTTGAAAGTAGTACTGTGGTATTGTTAAACTCCTCTTTTTTCTCGGCTAGAGTGGATTCGTAATCCTTGACTTTAAGCTTTTTTTCCTCGGCTTCACGCTTAATGTTTTCACAGACAACATCAAGCTGACTGAGGTCGTTATTCAGTCTGTCGATATCGGAAAGGTTATGCGTGATATTATTTTCTTCAACGGATATTTTCGCCCTAATATCACTAACCTGCTTTTCAAGTCCTGTATTAATTCTTCGGATTTCGTCCATTTTGGCGGAATACTCACCCGTGGAATTATAGATATCCTCCGTTTCCTTTTCTATGCTCTCCAAGGTTTTTACGGCACTTTCGTGCTGGTCTTTCGCAACGGTGATTTTATCCTCCTGCTCCCTCAGAATTTTTTTCGACTTTTCGAGAGTATCAAGCCAAAGTGCAATTTCAAGACCCTCTTTCTCCTTAGAGTATTCGAGGAACAACGTCGCTTTTTTAGCCTGCTTTTCGAGAGGTCCTACTCTGTCTTCAAGTTCGGCAAGGATATCACGAAGTCGGAGGAGATTTTCCTCTGTCTGATTGAGCTTTCTTTCGGCTTCGGTTTTTCTGTAGCGGTAACGGGAAATACCCGAGGCTTCCTCGAAAATCTCTCGTCTGTCCTCACTTTTTGAAGCAACGATAGAATCAATTTTACCCTGACTAATCATAGAGTAGCCGTCACGTCCCAGACCCGTATCCATAAAAAGCTCGTGGATATCTTTAAGTCTTACGGCGGCTTTGTTTATAAGATATTCGCTGTCGCCCGAACGGTAGTAACGTCTTGTAACGGCAACGCTGTCGCCGTCAAACGGCAAATCTCTGTCTTTGTTTTCGATAGTCAAAGTAACCTCGGCATAGCCTGTTTTTTTTCGGTTATCCGTACCGTTGAAAACGACATCTTCCATTTTGGAGCAGCGGAGAGCTTTCGGCGACTGCTCGCCGAGAACCCAGCGGATAGCGTCACTGATATTACTTTTGCCCGAGCCGTTCGGACCTACTACAGAGGTGATACCTCTATCAAAGGTTAATTTAGTTTTATCGGGAAAGGTTTTGAAGCCTTGAATTTCCAATGATTTTAACAGCAATTAATTTTCACCTCTTTTTGCGGACAACGTCCGCACGAAATACATGAAGGCGGACAACGTCCGCAAGAGATACGTGAAGATAGTCTTTTTAAACAATAACTTCGTGTACCCGACCGAAAGTTTATTTTAATATTAATAATCATAACCGAAATTTCTTTACTTGAATAGATGTTATTGTTTATATCAAAAGCTGCTTTGTGTATTGTTTCTCGTCGGCGTTGCCGACTGTATTATCCGCCGCTCATATGATAAAACCAATCTTTGCTGTATATTTTTTTATCTCCTGCCGTGGAATAGAAAACATAAGTTACAACTTCGCCCCCACTCATGGTTTTACAATAATAACCCTCTCCGTCATATCGTCTTTCATATTCGCCCTCTTCTCTTTCGGCAAGAATTGCATGTATAGGAAGTTCTTCGTTGTTTACCGCTTCTACATCTTCAAGCAGTTCTTTGTAATTAATATTCTCTCTTGTCTTTTTCGACAGCTTTCGGACATTCTGCCTTACTTCGTTTTCAAGAGCAGTATCTTGTATAACATTCTCTTCAAATATTTCATCATTACCGCAACCCGAAAAAGGAAGTATTCCCAATAACAAAAAAGCTGCCAAACCCAAGCTTAAAATTTTTCTTTTCATAACTATGATTTCTCCTTTTATTCATTCGGTGAATCATACTCGATATATTTAGTCAAATCAGTGCCGCACATCTTGTCAATGAGTTCCTTGTCTTCGATAACAACGGCGGTAACAGTCATGGCATTGTTTTCACCCCATTCAAACTCGGCTGTTTTGGGTGAAGCGAATATCCATTTTCCGTCCGTATAGGCAATATATCCGCCGAAATTATCACTGCACGACACATCGCTGTTATCGTAAACATAATAAAAAGCATTGCCGTCTGTGTAGTAATTGTCAACAAGAAATTTTTGGAGTTCGCCTGTCGTTTTTGAAAGCTCTTCAAGCATAGACAGTTCATCGACAGTTGACAGATATTTTGAATTATTTCCACGAAGCGAGGGGTCGATAAGAGCTTTTGTGACAATTCCCGAAGTCGGAACTTTACTCCCCTCGGCAATAAAACAGTTGCTGTTGTCGTAACCCTCTATAAGAATATATTCGGGCGGTTCGTAAGAACCTATTGAATAAACGTCCGCACCGCTGTCGGCTTTGCCGAGAAAGTGTCTGTCCGCATCGGCACAGTAGAAAGCATCGGCAATATATGTTTTTCTGTTATAGCTGACAGTATGTGAACCTTCGTTACCCTCAACGACAACTTTACCAAAACACGCCGTAAAGGATAATGCAAGCATTAAGGCTGTTAAAATTAAAGCCGTTTTTTTCCAAAACACAAAAACACCTCTTTTTTTTTAACACGTGAAGATAGTCCTTTTTATTCGTAAATTCACGTACCCGACCGAAAGTTTATTTTATTCGGGGGTTTTAGACATACTTTTTTGATAACATTAACAATCACAGCCGAATTTTCTTTGCGTAAATAACAACATTTATATTATCTCTCTGCTTCCAGTTCCAGACATTTCCATTTCTCACCAAATACGGAATAATACTCGGGTTCGTCAAGCGGAACGTCTTTGAATCCTGCGGCTTTATAGCAGTTATAAGCGGACGGATTATTTTCAAAAACACCTATAGTTACCTTATCAGCTTTCAGAATATCAAAAGCATACTTCAATGAAAGGCGAATCATTTCTTTGCCGTAACCCTTGCCACGTTTTGAATCGTCTACAATTACGAATCCGAAACGCAAAGTTTTCTTTTCTTCGTCCGTAAATCTCATAATAAGATGCCCGACAATACCGCTCTCGTCAAATGCTGTCATGGGGTAAAAATTATCGGGTTCGGGACAGTCGCCGTTACAGTCGATGTACTTTTTATTCATATCGTCTTCGGTAATCGGGAACGTGTCGTATCTGTCGGAAGTCCATTTTCTAAACAATACTTCGTCTTTGCACCATGTAACGATTGTTTTTGCATCACAGCTTTTGTACGGTCTTAATCCGAGCATATTATTTTCTCCTTTTTAAACACGTGAAGATAGTTTTTTCTTAACTCTGATAAAGGTTTTATACTCGGGGTGTAATTTTATAATATTTTCAACCTCGCCGAAATAAACATCATCTCTGATTACAAACGGAGGATTTTTACAGCCCGACAAAAACTCTTTCATATTTGATTTGCTTTTGAAGTTCGATTTTAGCGAAACAATCATTTTCGGAGAATCAATCGCTTTTATCAGCGTAACTTCGCAGGGTGTATAAAATCTTGATAAACTGTTATCATCGTCTTCTTCCGCCGCTTCTTCAAGCCACTGCTTTATTGCCCTTTTGGGATTAAGTCTTTTTGCACGCTCCGTATTTGTGCAGTCGGGCGGCATTACCTCGGCATTTATAACAACCTTGTTTCTGCTGCTTGCAGTTCCAAACAGACCTTTTTTGTCAAGTGCAGCCATTGCTTCTTCCATTGAGTTTATCCACAATTCAAACTGCTCCTCAAAGGCTTCGTTATCTGCGTTATTATCCCAATGTTCCTTGAACAATTTATCTACATCGGTGAAATATTTGTTATATCCGTATGCGTTATACGGAGAATCCGCATACGACCATTTATATATTTCACGTTCTTCTTCAAGCTGTGTTTTATCGGTAATTCCGAGAGCATTCACAAACCTGTCAAGTGCTTCATAAGACCACGCACATATATAAGGTGTACTGTTTTCGGATATGATAAAACTGCAATAGTAAAAATTTTCTTTATGTTCGTCAAAAAGTGCCGTGAACGCTTTTTCCGCTGCTTCGGCTAAAGCATTTGTTATCTTGTTCATTGCCGCTATCTCCCAAAATTAAAGAATCCTCAGTTCATACATTCCGAGCGTGTTATCCTGAACAGCCTTAACGTCATATCCCATATCGTGAAGTGTCAAAACATTGCTCCTCTTCTGCCCCACAAATTTTGAAACACTCT
Organism: uncultured Ruminococcus sp.; assembly: GCA_902801245.1. Lineage (GTDB taxonomy): Bacteria > Bacillota > Clostridia > Oscillospirales > Acutalibacteraceae > RUG592. The sequence continues at coordinate 39,511 of CADCHW010000009.1, read as the reverse complement.
TAGAATTAACCGCAACATTAACAGCCGTATCCGTGGGGATTTTCTTTTCCCTGCACAATCTCAGAAATTCATCAAGCATTATTTTACTCTCGCAAAGTTCCTTAAACGCAGGGTGATAATTATTGTAAAGCATATCGTTTTCCAAATCATCACTGTAGTGAAGTCCAAGTCGGATAACCTCTATGTTATTTTCCGAAAACATTTTCAGCAACAAAGCACACAGATTAACCGACTCTTCAAGAGTGTTCGGCTTGTATTCTTCGTTCTCGAAGAGCGTTCCGAGCATAGTATTTTCAATTGTTATTGTCGGATAAATTCGCACAGTATCGGGGGCAAGCGAAATTATTTCTTTTGCGGTGAAGATATCCTTTTCAACATCGCTTTTGTAAAGTCCCGTCATCATCTGCAAGCCCAGAGAAAAACCGTATTCCTTAATAAGCCGTGACGAGTGTTTAACGTCCTCTGCGGTATGCCCTCTGAGATTAGCCGTCAAAACATCGTCGCACATACTTTGTGCACCTAATTCAATCGAAGTCACACCGTACTTTTTAAGTATCGTCAGAACTTCTTCATCGATTGAATCGGGTCTGGTCGAAAGACGAATACCGCCCACGGTTTTATCCTCTACATACTTATACGCACACTTTAAAAGCGACAGCATATATTCCCTATCAATCGCTGTGAAACTTCCTCCGAAAAAAGCTATCTCATAATCGTAATTTTTCGCAGATGTCACCGCAGTTTTTACGGCATTGTCGATATCATTTTCGGTCGGCTGATACCGAACTCCCGTAATACTCCGCTGATTGCAGAAAGAACACTGATGAGGGCAGCCGTTATGCGGTACGAAAATAGCAATATTACCGTGCTTCATATCAATAACCCATAAGCTCCAAGGCTTCCCGTGCGGCTTGCTGTTCGGCTTCTTTTTTGCTTCTTCCGCCGCCCTTGCCGATTACGTTGCTGTTGAGGTGAACTTCAACCACAAAATGTTTATCGTGGTCGGGACCCGTTTCCTTTATAAGAACGTATGTAAGTTTCTCTTCGGGGTTCTTCTGGACAATCTCCTGTAAAGCCGTTTTGTAATCCTTAAACTTTTTCGGCTTGGAGCTTTTAATATCCGGAATTACAAATCTGAGAATAAATTTTTCCGCAGGCTCAATTCCGCCGTCAAGATAAATCGCAGCAATCAAGGCTTCAAACGCATCGGATAAAATCGACGGTCTGTCGTCGCCGCCCGAACGCTTCTCGCCCTTTGAAAGACGTATATGCTTGCCGAGTTCAATTTGCTTTGCGTAGACATAAAGCGACTTCTCACAAACAAGAGATGCTCTGAGCTTGGTTAGCTTTCCCTCGGGCAAATCGGGGCAGTGAAGATAAATATAATCCGAAACAACAATACCGAGAACGCTGTCGCCGAGAAACTCCAATCGCTCGTTATACTTAGTGCCGCCCTTTGCTTCGTTGGCGAAAGACGAATGAGTAAGTGCGGTTGTGAGCAGTTCCTTGTTTTTAAATTCGTAGCCGATGAGCCTGTGCAATTCTTTGTAGTCAAGTTTATTTTCAGACGTTTGCATAAATAATCACCTCGTCGTTTTAAGCTTTGCAGCCTCAGCTTCAATTTCCTTTATAACGTTTGTATTGACATAATTCATAGTTAGATTAATGGCATATTTAACCGTTTTTGCGGTAGCGTTGCCGTGAACTTTAAACACAGGTTTAGCCGCACCGAGAATGGGAGCGCCGCCGTAAACGTCCGTATCCATAGTATGCTTAAGTTCTTTGAAATCGCTCAAGACCATGGCGGCGGCAAGCTTATTCTTAACATTCTTAGTGAACACAGCTTTAAGCTTATCGAGAAGTGCAATCGCAACACCCTCGTAGGTTTTGAGAATAAGGTTGCCCGTGAAGCCGTCCGTTACAAGAACATCGCAGCCGTCAAGAGGAATATCTCTGCCCTCAACGTTGCCGATAAAATTCACCGGAGTTTCCTTTAAAAGTGCAAAGGTTTCCAGACGGAGTGGGTCGCCCTTGTGGTCTTCCGTGCCGACGTTTGCAAGTCCGACTCTGGGATTCTCCACACCCATAACCTTATTGAGATAAACCGAACCCATAATCGCAAACTGCCGGAGCATATCGGCTGTACACTCGGCATTCGCACCGCCGTCAATCAGCATAAACATACCCTCGGATTTTGGAATAATCGGAGAGAAAGCCGGACGCTTAATGCCCTTAATTCTCTTGACAATAAGCGTTGCACCCGTGATTAACGCACCGCTGTTTCCTGCCGAAAGGAATGCGTCGCCTTTACCGTCCGCAAGCATTTTCAATCCAACTGCCATAGAACTGTTTTTCTTTTTCTTGACAACATCTGTTGCGTGGTCTTCCATAGTAAGAATTTCATCGCAGTTTTCAATTGTCATTTTTGAGATATCGATATTATTTTCTTCGGCGGCTTTTTTGATTTTATCCTTGGGACCCGTAAGCGTGATTTCAAGGTCACTGTGTTCCGAAAGGGCAATTACGCAGCCTTTCAGAATTTCCACGGGAGCGTTATCACCGCCAAAAGCATCAACTATTATTTTCATTTTTATATATTCACCCTTTTTCAATAAACCAACTCAGCGACCTGTCCGCATGTGCCTGTGCTTTCAATTGCTTATCTCTTATTTTCTCTTCAAGCGGCGGAAGTATGCCGATATTCGCACCCATAGGCTGGAAATTTTCAACCGTTTCATCGCTTATATAATTAGCCAATGCACCAATCATAGTATACTCGGGAAGCTTTAGAAGAGGAGCGTTGTTATACGTCCTAGCCGCATTTATGCCTGCAATAAGACCCGATGCACCCGACTCCATATAACCCTCAACTCCGGTTACCTGACCCGCAAAAAACAGATTTGGGTTATCTCTTACCGAGAAAACATTCGTCAAAAGCTTCGGAGAATTTATAAATGTATTTCTGTGCATAACTCCGTATCTCACAAACTCCGCATTCTTAAGAGCAGGTATAAGACCGAAAACTCTCTTTTGCTCGCCGAATTTTAAATTAGTCTGAAATCCGACAAGATTGTACATTGTGCCTGCGGAATTTTCTTTTCTCAATTGCAGCACTGCCCACGGTCGGTGTCCTGTTCTCGGGTCGGTAAGACCGACGGGTTTCATAGGTCCGAAACGGATAGTGTCGCTGCCTCTTTGAGCCATAACCTCAATAGGCATACAACCCTCGTACACTTTGGGATTTGCAGCGTCAACTCCGTGGAGGGGAGTTCTTTCGGCATTCACAAGTTCACTGTGAAAAAGCTCGTACTCTTCCTTATTCATAGGGCAGTTTATGTAATCGTCGCCGTCGCCTTTGCCGTAGCGTGAGGCTTTAAACGCACTGTCCATATCAATACTTTCGGCAGTGACTATAGGTGCGGCGGCATCGAAAAAGCTGAGTGAACCGCCGAAACGCTTTTTTATATTCTCGGCAAGAGTTTCGCTTGTCAAGGGACCTGTTGCGATAATATTTATTCCGTCGGTCGGGATATCGTTTATTTCTTTTGTAATGATTTCAATATTCGGGTGCGAGTGGATTTTTTCCGTAACCATACTTGAAAACAGTGTCCTGTCAACTGCCAACGCACCGCCTGCCGGCACGCTGCATTCATCGGCACACATCATCAAAAGAGAATTGAGCCTACGCATTTCCTCTTTTAAAAGACCTGCGGCACTGTTCACCCTTGCAGCTTTAAAGGAATTTGAGCAGACAAGTTCCGCATACATATCCGTATGGTGAGCAGGGGTTTTCTTATTCGGTTTCATCTCGTAAAGTTCGGTTTTTATTCCGCTTTCGGCAAGCTGCCAAGCTGCTTCGCAGCCGGCAAGTCCTGCACCGATTACTCTTACTTTTTTAATATTTGTCACTACTTTCTATATTATAGATTCATATGTCGTAAGCTATCTTTCTTTGGTTGGCAATTTGGCGGACAACGTCCGCTGGAATCGGGTCGGGTATTGAGTTTATCTTTCTTCGACCGACAATTCGGCGGACAACGTCCGCTGGAATCGGGTCAGGTATTGAGTTTATCTTTCTTCGACCGACAATTCGG
>CADCHW010000009.1:534-35360 GCA_902801245.1 uncultured Ruminococcus sp. | reverse complement strand
ATCGGGTCAGGTATTGAGTTTATCTTTCTTCGACCGACAATTCGGCGGACAACGTCCGCTGGAATCGGGTCAGGTATTGAGTTTATCTTTCTTCGACCGGCAATTCGCTTCGCTGTTGCCTGTTTTGGTTTGTGTCGGAAGATTTTATTTTGTGAGTGGCTTTTATTTTTTTGTTTGGCTGTTGATAGTTCGTTTAGTTTCGCTGAGGGTAAGTTTATTTTTCTACTCTGATTTGTTTCGTCAGCGAGCGGGGCTCTGCCCCTGCACCCCGCAAGCCTTGTAAGGCTTGAGCGAACTTTAAATGGTAATCCTCTCAAACTCTTTTTAAATTTTAATTTTACTCTTCCTCCGCAACCTCACGCTCATATCCGCAGCCCTCGGCATTACAAAAAATTTTCGGCTTTTTGCCCTCTTTCTTGAAAAGCATTTCACCGCACTGCGGACACTTCTCGTTCAGAGGTTCACTCCATGAAGCAAACCGACAATCGGGGAAATTACTGCAACCGTAAAACGTTTTTCCCTTTTTTGTCTTTCTCACGACAATATCTCCGCCACATTTCGGGCAATTTACGCCTAGTTTATTCACAACTTTTTTCACCGTCTTACAATCGGGATAACCCGAGCAAGCCAAAAATCTGCCGTATCTTCCGTACTTGAACATCATAGGCTTTCCGCAGTTCGGGCAGATTTCATCGGTCTGGTCTTCTTTGAGAATAATTTTCTGGTCTTTCATATCCTCTTTGGCTTTTTTGAGAGTATCTTCAAAGTCACCGTAAAAGCCGTGAAGAAGATTTACCCATTCTTCCTTGCCGTGTTCAACCTCGTCAAGCTCCGTTTCCATTTGTGCGGTAAATTTAACGTTCACAATCTTCGGAAAACGTTTTTTCATAAGGTCGGTTATGGTTTCACCGAGTTCTGTCGGGTACAATGTTTTATTTTGGCGGCGAACATAGTCACGGCTTGTAATAGTTGTGATAGTTGCGGAATACGTTGACGGTCTGCCTATGCCGTTTTCTTCGAGAGCCTTGATAAGAGAGGCTTCCGTATATCGTGCAGGCGGCTGAGTAAAGTGCTGATTCGGGATAATCTCCTTAGCCTTTACAGGCATACCCTCTTCAAGCGTGGGGAGCTGGGATTCTTTTTCTTCCTCGGTATCTTTGCCCTCGACATACAGCACGGTAAAGCCGTCAAAATCGACCTTGTAACCGCTTGCCTTGAAAGTATAGCCATTGGCTTCGATATCCGCCTGAGTGGTTTTCTGAATACACTCCGCCATTTGCGACGCAAGGAAACGTTCCCATATAAGCTTATAAAGCTTGTACTGGTCACTTGAAAGATTTTTTTTAATTTGGTCGGGAGCAAGGCTAATCATAGTCGGTCGGATAGCTTCGTGACCGTCCTGAGCGTTGTTTCTCGACTTGAACTCTCTCGGCTTTTTAGGAAGATATTTGCTGCCCCAGCGGTTTTCTATATAATCCTTAGCTTCCTTTTTCGCATCGTTTGAGATACGCAGAGAGTCTGTTCTCATATATGTTATAAGACCCGTTGCACCGATTCCGTCAATCGTAACGCCCTCATAAAGTTCCTGTGCAACTTTCATAGTACGCTTGGACTGAAAGCCTAATTTTCTTGAAGCGTCCTGTTGAAGAGTAGATGTAATAAACGGCGGTGCAGGCTGTTTTCTCCTTGTGCCGTGCTTAACCTTTGTGATTGTAAATTCGGCATTCTCCAAATCGGAAAGAACTTTCTTTGCGTCTTGTTCGTTTGTGATTTTGATTTTCTCGCCGTTATACAAACTTAAAGCCGCCGCAAACGCTTTTCGGCTGCCCTTTGGAATAAACTTTGCGTCTACGCTCCAGTACTCTTCGGGAACAAACTTTCTTATTTCGTTTTCCCTGTCAACAATAATCCTGAGTGCGACCGACTGAACACGGCCTGCCGACAGACCTCTTCTGATTTTCTGAGAGATAAACGGACTGAGCTTATAGCCGACAAGCCTGTCTAGAATACGTCTTGCCTGCTGGGCATTCACAAGGTCGATATCTATTGAGCGAGGATTCGCCATACCGTTTGCGACACCTGTCTTTGTAATCTCGTTGAACTCAACACGGTTCTTGCTGTCAAGCGGCAGTTTCAGAATATATGCCAAGTGCCACGAAATCGCTTCTCCCTCACGGTCGGGGTCGGTTGCGAGATAAACGTTGTCGCATTTTTTCACTGCTGCTTTAAGCTCTTTTATAAGTGTTTCCTTATCTTTCATAACCTCATATTTAGGCTCGAAATTATTTTTCACGTCAACACTTAAACGTTTTGCAGGCAAGTCACGCACATGACCCTTTGATGCCATAACTTCATAACCGCTGCCAAGGTACTTTTGAATTGTGTGAGCCTTTGACGGCGACTCAACTATTACTAAATCAGACATTAAATAACCTCCACCACTAAGGTTTTTTATCTTTCTTTTCTTTAAAATAAAACTTTCAGATTTAGGTCTATTCCCTAAATCTATTTCTAATATATATGATATTCAAAATTATGTCAACCATTTTTTAACACGTTTTTCAATACGTGAAGATAGTTTTTGTTAGCCTTACTTCATTTACCCGACCGAAAATTAATTTTAAACAATAAACTTTCTTCACGTGTCACCCGTCGCCGTTTGGCGACCCGTTTGGCGACCGAAGAAGTTTATAGTTACGTCCGTCCAGTTGTTCTATATAATCGTACATTTCAAGCTGTGTAAGTACCGAATGTACAATATTTATAGGCAATCCCGATTTCTCGACAAGCCTGTCAACATGCATAACATCGCTGTCAAATGCAAGCAGAACTTTCTGCGAATTTTCGGAAAGGTCGTTAAAGTCCTCCTCGGATATTTTCTCGGGCGGACATTCAATTTTCTTTTTGGGTTCTTTTTTCTTCGGCTTTGCCGTTTTCGGTTTAGACTTCGTTTTCATAGCCTCAGGAACTTTTGGTGCAATGTTTTCTATACTACGCTTTGCAGAATAAAAACTCTCCGCCTTTACATTATCAAAAGTATTGTCAAAAATAATATCAAACTGTTCAAAGGCTTGTTCCTTTTTAGGTTCGGCTGTTCTTTTGGTTTTTCTTCTTTCTCTTTTATCGCCTTTATAAAATTTAAGAATATCCTCGGCAGATGTTACTGCTTTTGCACCGTCCTTAATAAGTTCGTTTGTACCGAACGAAACCGAGCTTGAAATATCACCCGGAACAGCGAAAACGTCACGACCCTGTTCAAGTGCAAGATTAGCCGTAATAAGCGAACCGCTTTTGCTTCCTGCTTCAACAATCAGAACACCCTTTGAAAGACCGCTTATAATTCTGTTTCTTTGAGGAAACGTATACCTTGACGCTCTTGCGTCGGGAGGGTATTCCGAAATAACAGCACCCTTTCTAATCATCTGTTTTTTCAGTTCGTCGTTCTCTCTGAGATATCTGTATTCAATTCCGCACCCCAGAACACAAACAGTCTTTCCGTCCGCCTGCAATGCACCACGGTGAGAAAAAGTATCTATTCCCAATGCACCGCCGCTTATAATTACAACATCATTTTTCGCAAGGTCATATGCAATTTTAAATGCACTGCGAGTTCCGTAAGGTGTTGCGGTACGTGTACCGACCATAGCAACGGAGAAATCTTCACGCAAAACGTCCTTATTGCCCTTGATGTAGATTACGGCAGGCGGAGAATCAATCTCCATAAGTCTTTTTGGATATGCAACATCTCCGATTGTAATTATATCAATTTCGCATTCTTTGCAGCGGTTGATAGTCTTTCTTGCATTGTCAAGAGATGTATTTTTCAGTTTATTTATATCCTTTTGACTAAAGCAGCCGCACATAAGTTTTTCCTCAAGAGAAGCACGGTAAAAATCTTCCGCAAAAGTAAAATTTGATAAAATATTTGATATTTTTCTGCTTCCGCAGCCGATAGTTTCCTGAAGCCAAATCCAATATGCATTTTGATTATTCATAAAGTTTACCCTTTATTATTTATAAAAATTCATCTTACCGTTTCCCACATCAAAATCGCTGCAGCCGCCGCAGCATTTAAAGACTCTGCTCTGCCGCCCATAGGAATTTTCACTCTCTTTGAACAGACATTAAGTGCGTCCTCCGAAAGACCGCTGCCCTCATTGCCGATTAGCATAACTCCTCCGTTGATGTTAATATTTGTAATATCCTCGGCATTTCTCGGAGTTGAGCCGTAAGTGACAATACCCGATTCGGTAAGCTCACCGATATAATCAACAAAATTTTCCGCAGTAAACAACGGCAGTCTGAAAACAGCCCCCATACTTCCACGGACAACTTTAGGTGAATAAAAATCACAGCAGTCATTCGATAGGATGACCCCGTCAAAGCCGAGTGCTTCGGCGGTTCTGAGAATTGTTCCGAGATTTGAGGGATCTTGAAGATTTTCCAGTGCGATATAATTCCCCCGATTATTTATTGTATACATATTTTTACTTTTGTCAAGCATTTCAAACACACAAATAAACCCCTGCGGAGATTTTGTGTCGCTTATTTTCTCGAAAACAGGCTGCGACACCTCCAAGGATTTCTTTGAAGCAGCCGATATTTTCCCGAATTCTTCGGCATATTTATCTTTTGACTTTGATGTATAGAAAAATATTTTCGGAGAAAAACCCGACTGCACACCGTCAAGACATATTCTCACACCCTCGGCGGTGAATAAACCTTTTTCTTTTCTATACCTTGAGCTTTTTACAAGCTTGGCTGTATCTTTTATTATATCATTATCTTTGCTTGTTATCATAATATTTTAAACCTTTGCGTCTTCCTCGTTAATTTTGATTTTAAGCTTTACAAAATCGTCGTCTTTATTTTCACGGAGCTTATATTTTCCGAATTCAAATGTTCCGTCCTCAAGAGCGTAAACAGTAACATTTTTACTTGCAAGAACCTCCGATATATCATTTAAAAATTTCTCACTTTTAACCGTAATAATTTCATTATTTTCATCTTTATATTTAATTATAAAATTCCATATTGTTTCGTCAAAAACTTCTTTCATATATGTTACGTGACGAATATTTTTTTCCGCACCTACTATTTTACCCCTGTATTTTTGGGCATTTTTGCGGAGTATATTTTCATTTTTAAAAAATTCCTTTTTAGCTTTTTTATCCTGTATATTCAGCACGACAACCGCAGCTGTACAAACCATCATTACAACAATTCCCGCCGCTGTATACTTAACATCAAATTCGTGATTCTCACGTGAAAGTGCCGACATAAAAATCATAAACACTGTAATAATACTTCCGAATATTCCCAGATAGCCTATAGTTAGCATAAGTCTTAATTTAGGATTTGAATATTTTGAATCTTTTTCTTCGGCTCTGATAAGCTCGAATTTTTCGTTTTTATCCATACAATATGCAACCTCTGTTTTCAAAAACAGCACCTAAGGAGCAATGCCTCAGGTGCTGAAACAATAATTGTTTTAAAATTAAAGAGCCTTCTTAGCCTGCTCAACAAGACGTGTGAAAGCTACCGGATCTGCAATTGCAATCTCGGAAAGCATCTTACGGTTAAGAGTGATGCCTGCTTTCTTAAGTCCGTTCATAAATGTTGAATAGTTGGTATCGTTGAGCTTGCAAGCAGCATTGATACGAGCGATCCAAAGTCTGCGGAAATCTCTCTTTCTCTGCTTACGACCGATGTAAGCGTAGTTACCGGACTTATTGACAGCCTGTTTAGCCATCTTAAAATGCTTGCTCTTAGAACCCCAGTAGCCCTTAGCAAGCTTTAAAACCTTTTTTCTTCTTTTGCGAGTAGCTATCGCACCTTTTACACGTGCCATTTATATTACCTCCGTCAATTGGTTGTTCTTGTAATTAAACTTCCTACAAAATTATTTGTAAGGAATAAGTCTTTTAACCTGAGCTACATTTGTCTTGTCAGCAACAGTTGTCTGTCTAAGACCTCTCTTACGCTTTGTAGTTTTCTTGTTAAGAATATGTCTTTTATTAGCGTGGGCACGAATAACCTTACCGTTCTTAGAAAGCTTAAAACGTTTTTTTGCACCGCTATGTGTCTTAATCTTTGGCATAAATTTATCCTCCTTGGTTTCACTTCGTTGGCTTCGGGGCAAGGAACATGAGCATATTACGTCCTTCGAGCTTAGGCGGTTTTTCCACTACCGCTGTTTCAGCACAAGCCTGTGAAAATCTGTTCATAATTTCCGTGCCGAGTTCGGGGTGACCCATTTCTCTTCCACGGAATCGGATTGAAACCTTAACCTTATCGCCTTTAGAGATGAACTTCAAAGCGTGGTTAAGCTTAGTGTTAAAATCGTGAGTATCGATATTGAGGGAAAGTCTGACCTCTTTGGTATCGACAATCTTCTGATTCTTCCTCTTCTCTTTTTCTCTTCTTGCCTGTTCAAAACGATATTTTCCGTAATCCATAATCTTGCACACAGGCGGCTTTGCGTTCGGAGAAATCATAACCAAATCAAGATTTTTTTCCGCTGCAATCTTTGAAGCCTGAGCTGAAGACATGATACCTAATTGCGAACCGTCCGAGCCGATGACTCTGAGTTCTTTTTCTCGAATCTCCTCATTGATGAGATGTTCCTTGTTGCTAATTGTTAAGCACCTCCAACCGAAATATCAATAAAAAACGCAGACGAAAAACCGTCTGCTGCACAACACTACACACTCTCCGTTCTTAAATGCCGAACAGAGATTACGTTAAAGTATTGACCCGTGCAGACGACACCCCACAGGTGAAAGCGTTAAACGCCTTGCTTTATTGTTCTTTTATATTTTAACATCATTTTTAAATTTTGTCAATACCTATTTTGAAAATTCATCCGATATTTTGCAGAGATACTATTATATATACGCAGAAATTTCTGATATATGCAAAATCAAATACAGGCACAGACCGAAATCCGCACCCGTATCATACAATAAATCTTTTATCTTGTCAATCTCTTCTTGCAGTTGGTTGTTTTACCGCAGTGAGGGCATTTAAGCTTTCTGGTTGTAAGACCGTGTGTTGTAAAAATGTACTCCTTTGTGCTTGGGACAAAACGTTCACCGCAGCTTCTGCATTCAAAAGTTCCTGTATCGACATCAATCGCAACAACGATTCCTATACTTGCCGCAACAATAACCGAACCGAACACAATCAAAAAGATTCTTAACGGAGTTGTAACCTCCTCAAGCAGACCAGCAAGCATAACGCAAAGCACAAGCGTCAATACACCCATACAAGCCACAACAGCCTCAATTACCAGTTTCTTCTTGTTTTCTTCTCTCTCTCTAACAAGTTCCATAATATTTTCCTCCGCTTTCTCCCGATAATCTTTCTCAGGGATTTTCTCACCCGACAGCAATTCATTGACGCTTATTCCAAGCTCTTCACAAAGCGGCAGCATAAGCGACACCTCGGGCAAACCCTTTCCGCACTCCCACTTTGAAACGGTTTTGTCGCTTATCAAAAGCTTATCGGCAAGCTGTCTTTGGGTAAGTTTTTTCTCTTTTCTCAACCGAGCGATAAACTGACCTATTTTAACCTGATCCATTTTTTCAATACGTGAAGATAGTTTTATATAAATTTGTACTTCACGAACCCGACCAAAAGTTTATTTTTGAAATAACTTATTTAAATACTTATTCAATAAATTATATTCATTTCATCAACTTCTTCGGGAATCCTCCTTTCTGCAATCATTATACAATTAAAACTGAAAAAATCCAACCTACGCACCGTAGAATCCGTATAAAAAGCCACTCTACGCAGCATATACAATGCGGACAACGTTCGCAGGAGGATACATAATTTTATTAAATCTATACTATGTCCGCCATTCTTTAACTTTAGTATACCAATGAAAGTATTTGGTGTGACCGTTATTGCACGAAATAAAGTTGTTCAAAAACTACCGTATTAAATTAACTATCGGTCGGGTAGAAGAAGTTAAGCTACAAAAAACTATCTTCACGTGTTAAAAATATTCCCGACAACAATGCTGCTGCCGGGAATAAGTCGAAAGGAGAAACATGAAATAAAGAAAACATCGTAAGTTAGTTGGTACAACAATTTTGCGATTTCTTTATTATCGTGAAATACTCATATTAAATTATCAATATCCGCCCTGAGCCTGTTCCTGTGCAAGCTCTGCCTGAGATTTCTGATAAAGCTTTGCATACTTCGGAGAAGTTCTGTAAATTGTGCCGCGTTCATCTTCTGTAATTTCGGCATACTGAGCTTCCTCAAAGTACGGTGTCATAGTTTTAATCATAAGATTACTGTCAACACAAGACTTTGCAGCCAAACAGATAAAATATCCAACTGCCGCACCTGCAAGACCGCCTGCAATCGCACCATACGACGGAGCAAGCACAGCCGCACCAATAGCACCGAAAAAAACAAATGTCACTACCATTCCGACAATAATTTCAATTGCAAGGAACATAACACCACGTGTAATTCTTTTCCAACAGTTGTAGTAAATCGCAACACCGTCGGCAGCACTTGTATAAAGCGGTTTGCCGTCACGCCAAAATGTATAGCCGAGAATCAAATCATATGTATAGCTCAAAGCCCAGCCGATAAAAATTTGTGAAAACGAAATCAGCTTGCCCAAAACGGGATTATCCATCTTATTTTCGGCATAGGTGTTCAAATCTTTCTGAAGCTGTGCAATGGCTTTTTTTACCATTCTGCTGTAAAGGAAATAATCGTTGCAGGTAGGGAATCGATATTCAAGACTCTCTTTAGCCATACCTTTCATATCATCGGGAAATACTCCCACGGACACCGCATCAGTTACAATCGCCGCATGTGCTGCTCTGAATTTGTAACCCCAGAAAAATTGTATTCCGAATGCAAATCCCAACGTAATTACAATCCAGATTAATGTTCCGATAATTCCCAATTCGCCGTTTGCCGCATTTGCTATGTCGGGATTTTCCGACCCTTTGCGTATTTGAAGTGTTATTGCCGATATAATTTTTATGGAAAGCAGCGATACAACAAGCGAGATAATAGGAATAAGCATCTTAAAAAATACATATTTCAATGTTTTAGAAAAGATTTTCTCTGAAGAAAGTTTATCCATATTTATAACCTCCATTATTTATTTTTTGTTTCAGATTTTATATTTTTATTATACCACAATATTCACATAAATGTAAATACACTTTATGAAAATTTATTTACAAATGTCACGCTTTTTTCAGTGGAATTTCTTTACTTTTTTCCAATTTAAAGAAACACATAAAATTTTATAAATATTATGCAAGAAGCTAAATTTTTATGCCAAAAGTCCGTTAATTTTCCGATAGATTTTTTTCGGGTTTTGTGATATACTTTTTTAATATGCGAAGACAGTTTTTTAAGCATTTATTTTTTCTACCCGACCGACAGCTAAAATGAACAGGAGGAAAACTAATGGCAAAACACATAAAAAAATGTGCAGCTACATTCGGCATTCTCGGATTTGTAAGTCTTTTGGGGCTATGCTCCGAATCTGTGCTTATTTTACTTGAGCAATTTATTTATGATAAAACATACAATAAATTCACAATAACCGAAAGCATTACTCACTGGCTGATAATCAGCGGACTTTGGGGAATTCTCGGACTTGTGCTGTTTTACGTATCGGCACGTGTGTACAATTTTAATTTTTCCAAAAAGAAAAATCTCCCCTCCGAACGAGGCTGGATAGTCGCTGTACTTTTGTTTCTTACGGCATTCGGGGTAAAGTTCCGAATTTACGGCGGCTGGAAGCTTGCGGCAGATTTCACACAGTCGGGTTGGTTTCAATTTATTTTTCAATACATTTACTATTTGTTTCAAGCTATTATGATTTTAATGTTGGTTGTATTCGCACAGGAAGCAACCGACCGAGCTTTAAAAACGCACAAAATCAGATTCCGCCATATACCGTGGGGAGGAATTATTCTCGCCGCAACTTGGGGTACTCTCCACCTTGCAACCGAAGCAAATTTTACAGTGGCAATATGCTGTATTATACTCTCACTGCTTGCCGGTGCGGCTCACCTTGCGGTTAATAAGAATGTTTATATTTCATACGTTCTCACTGTTCTGATACTTTTGATATAGCATAAACCTTTTGTAAATGCAGGCTGCTTTCGGGCGGCTTGCTTTTTTATTTACAAAGATTTGTGTATGAATTGTTTGCAACTCATTCATAATCAAAATAGTAAACTTCCATAGTATCTACAGAGTTATTTTTAAAATCATATCTGTACACACGATATGTCTGGGTGTTTAAAGCAACGCAAACATCAATACAACCTTCGGTACTCATTCTTGTTAAAGTTAATGTATAATAAGGTGATTCCTTTGGAATAATCGTTGTTGTATAGGATTCATCGGTAACACCGTATATTATCACTTCCAACGTAACAGGATAATCAATATGTATTGGTAAATCAACTTCCTGCGAAAGCGTAACTTCCCTTTCCGGTCCATCGGAAAGAACTACCTTAACTTCCGCACCCGGTTCGGTTATCGTTCCGGCAGGAGGATTCTGACCAATAACAGTATCCTCTTTCTCATCACTTGCTATATACGAATAACCGCCATAATAAAGTTGTAACTCTTTGAGCTTAGTTTTTGCCTCAGAAAGAGTAAGTCCCTCAAGGTTAGGTATCTCAATTTTATCATCGTTACTGTTTTCACTGTCTGTATTGTAAGAGATGTCGGAGTCGGTGTTAGGATTATCGATAAATTACTTGTGCATAGTATTAGAAGAAACAACGTAATTACTATTGTTATGTTACTTATTTTACACAACTTATTTGTCGATAGTTCCTTACTTTCAACATCGTAATCGTTTTGGGAGTAAGTGCTGCTGTCTGTATCCGAACCGTTGGCAGAATTAGTGCTGCTTTCAACATTATCATTTGTATCAACTTGAGAAATCGGCAACTGATATTCAGAAGTACTTTATGCAATATCGCTATTCCCAACATTGCAAGCCGTTGATGTAAAGCTTATAAGAACAGCAACCAATACCGAAAATATTAATTTTTTCATCGCACTAAAATTCTCCTTACTATAATTATACAGTAATTTTATTTACTTCATAATTAATGTTCATTTTAATAATCAGCACTTTATTCAATAACAAAGACACGAGAAACAATCAACTCAACATCTTTTTATATTATTATACACAAAATTAGATTTTATGTCAATAGCTAAAATGTATAAATATATCTATTGTTTTTCTTATCAAACGACACATCAAAAATCGGTTTTTCAAAACCAAAACAAACTGCTGCCCATTCTGCCACTGCCGTTCATAATCTTTTCGGAAAACATACGCAAGCCGTCAATGAGATACGGCATATCATCATCGCAGAATTTTTCTTTACGGTTAATAGGTTTATCAGAGAACTTCACGTACAGTTTATCACATACTTTAAATGTATTTTCGGGACGCTTGTTTTCCAAATATTTCACTGCTTTGACAATAATTTTAATATGTATACACCGGCTTGATTTACAAACAAAATAAGTGTATTCCGTCATAATATCCTCCCAATGAAAAAGCGTATCCAAATTTTAATAAAAAGGATACGCTTAATTTTTTATTTATTTGGCAAACCCGACTTAACTTTCCGTTTTCTCTTTCTTTTTAAGGACGAGTTTTTTCTCCTCGCCTTTCAGAAGTCTTTTTATATTTGCGTGATGTTTTGCAATTACAGCCGCACAAATTACAAATGTCGAAGTTGAAACCGCAGCAACATATTCAAGCGAAACGTTTCCAACCGTTTTATAATTGTAAAAATACATCACCGAAGCTGTAGCCAAAAACAATACAATCGCCGAAATAATCGAGCTTATCGAAACTATCTTTGTACAAACAAACACAATCGCAAATGCTAAAAAAGCAATAAGAAAAACAGGGAAATTGATAACTGCCGCAAGAGCCGCCACCGTTACTACACCCTTACCGCCCTTGAATTTGAAATAAATCGGGTAGATATGGCCGAGAAAACAGCACATACCGGCTAAGTACTCACCGTACTTCCAAAGCTCGTGCTGTGCGAAGTAATCGGTGTGGAGAGTTTTCAGGACAAAACCGCCAATCAGAACGGAAATAACGCATTTGAGAAAATCTCCCACAAATGTGATTATACCTGCGGTTGTGCCGACAGAACGCATTACGTTTGTAAAGCCGCCGTTGCCGCTGCCCATTGTTCTGATATCTTTTCCTGTGAATATTTTTGTAACGATAATCGCAATATTCAAGCTGCCCAGCAGATATGCGACAATCATCACCGAAAGAATTTTGATAATATTTGAAATATCCGTAAACAAACTTAGCATTACTTAACCTTCTTAATAATTTTATTTCCCGGCGGACAACGTCCGCTTGAAATACGTGAAGATAGTTTTTTATATATTTTTCTTCACGAACCCGACCAAAAATTAATTTTTATCTCCACGCTCACGCACAACAAAGTGAATGGGAGTACCCTCCAGACCAAAACTATCCCTGATTCTGTTTTCGAGGTAACGTCTGTAAGAGAAATGGAAAAGTTCCGAGGAGTTCACGAAACAAACGAATGTCGGCGGCTTTGTGGAAGCCTGCGTCATATAGAAAATCTTCAAACGTCTGCCCTTATCGGTCGGCGGCTGAACTCTTGCCACAGCTTCGGCGAGAATATCGTTGAGTACACCTGTTTTGATTCTCATTGCATTTGAGTTTGCAACTACCTTTATAAGTTCAAACAGCTTGTCGATTCTCTGCCCCGTCTTTGCGGAAATGAAAATCATAGGTGCATAAGACATAAACGAGAAATCAATCTCCAGCTTTTTGCGGAACTGGTCCATAGTCTTTCCGTCTTTCTCGACAGCGTCCCATTTATTCACGGCAATAATACAGCCCTTGCCTGCTTCGTGGGCAAGTCCGGCAACCTTGGAATCCTGCTCGGTAAAGCCCTCTGTAGCGTCTATCATAATAACACAAACGTCACTGCGTTCAATAGCCATTTTCGCACGGAGAATACTGTAACGCTCAATGTCGTTATCCACACGGTTCTTTCGGCGAATACCTGCCGTATCGGTGAAGTTAAATTTACCGTGGGAATTTTCAACAAGTGTATCGATAGTATCTCTTGTAGTGCCTGCAATGTCGGAAACTATACATCTGTCCGTACCGACAACTTTATTGATAAGCGAAGACTTACCCGCATTCGGCTTACCGATAACTGCAACGGAAATAATATCGCTGTTCTCTTCCTCTTCCGTTTCGGGAGGGAAATATTTAAACACCTCATCCAAGAGGTCGCCTGTACCGTGACCGTGAACAGACGAAACCTGAATCGGATCGCCCAAACCTAGGTTATAGAATTCATAAAAATCCGGAGAAACCTCACCTATCGAATCGCACTTATTAACACAGAGAACAACGGGTCTGCCGCTCTTCAAGAGCATAGATGCAACTTCGGAATCGGTTGCGACCATACCTGTTTTCACATCAACAACAAGTATTATAACATCGGCGGCTTCAATAGCAAGCTCCGCTTGTCTTCTCATTTGTGACAGGATAATATCGTCCGTTTTCGGCTCGATACCTCCCGTATCGATTAAAGTAAAAGTTCTGTTTTTCCATTCGCTCTCGCCGTAAATTCTGTCACGTGTGACACCGGGTGTATCATCAACAATTGACAGTCTTTGACCGATAAGTTTATTGAACAAAGTCGATTTTCCGACATTCGGTCTTCCAACAATAGCAACAATTGGTTTTGACATACTATCTTCTCCTTTCTTTAAAAACGTGTTTTTCAATAAAAATTATTTCTCTAATGCAATAAGGTCAGACTGTTCATAGCGATTATGCCCCTGCAAACCTTTCTTATATTTCCAGCATTTAATCGCTTCTTCCAAAGTTCTGCCCTTATTGTCCGCAAAAAAATCACGGATATATGTGTTATATTCAAACTGCTTATCAATAGTACCCTTGCTTTTTTTCTTAGCTTCAAGAATTTCATAATATGCGGCAATGGCATCTTTATAGGTCTTTCCTGCATTGCTTTTCAGCCACTTTTGAAAAGCAACATTAAAAGAGAAGCTGTTTCCTATATGCTCCTTGAAAAAAGCTCTGTGTTTTTCGGAACAAACGAAATTATTCTCAATTATGCTGTCCTCGCTGATATTCGGAACATCAATATTTTTTCTTTTTGCCTTTGCAAATATGGGCTGTAAAACTTCCCCTGTATCAAGAAAATATGCTATTCTATTTGTAAGCTCTATTTTTCCGCCCGAAACAGGCAAGCCGTTCTCTCTGCAAAAATTCACCAATTCTTTTTTCAAATAATAAAATTCACTAAATATTTTGCTGTCTAAATCTTTATTCAAAACAGGTCTGTCTGCCATTAAAAGTACCTCAAACCATTCTTTAAATTCCAACTTTTTTCTTCCAAGCGATATATTCCTTTTCAAGCTTCTGTGAATAAGGGTCATTTACTGCCTTTGCGGCTTTTATCCCCTTTTTGTAAAGATTTCCGAACATACCGTCTTTTTTATTTTGCAATTCGGGTTTAGCCCAATTCCATAATTCGTTACTAAACTCGGGAGCATTTGCGATAATCTCCAAACCGTATTCAAGAATATAGTCATACAATCTGATATTTTTAATCTCGTCAAGGTTATATCCGCCCAAAAGCTCCGTAAGATATTTATAGGCTGTTTTATAATCTTCAATTTTGATATAATAGCCTATTATGTTACTGTAAGCCGAAGCCGTGTCACGAACATTCTCTTTATCTACAGACAATAAAAGCTGTTTGTAAATTTCCTCATTATCCTTTTGTTTATTCAGCACTTCGTTAAAATGGATTAAATCATAGGCATTATGTCTGTTCCATTCGGTTTCTGTTTGTTTCCAATATTCAACCAATTCTTCCATAATATCCATATAATCCATAGCTTTTGCAAGGTATATGCAATCTCTAATATCATTGTTCTCAATATTGTCATCAATTACGTTATCGACATCATATCCGCAGCAGCAATCAAAATTAGCTTCTTTCGCTCTTTCAAAAAGAGGTGTATACTTACCGTCTGTATTATACTTTTTTAAGAACTGCGTGAGAATTGTAATTGTGTCACCGATACCCTGAAAGTCATTTGTTTCCCTGTCTTTAAGTTCTTCCTCAAATAACGCAGCCGAAACTTTTTCATCGTCAATTTTCTCATAAAGCATATAGTATGACAATCTCAGACGGTTTTGGTAATTTTCGTCACGCACACCCCATTCGGCATCTTCATAACGTTTATAGCAAACCGACGGACATTTGTTATTTTTGAAATTCTCATAGACTTCTTTCTGCTGTAAAAGCTTGTTTCTGAGCAAATCGGTATATTTGATTTTATCACTCATCGTATCACCTTTTTCTTTGCTGTGGTTAAGAGTAGTTTCGTGAATTAAGAATAAAAAGAATTGTCTTTACATATTTCGTAAAATTTTACTTCACATTGTTCATCTGAACCGAATTTTTTCTGTGCCGTATAATTTCTGACATATGTCATACCGCATTTTTCCATAACCCTGCCGGAAGCGGGATTATCGACCTTATGACAAGCACCGATTTTTTCAAATCCGTTTCGGAACAACTCGGCAATCACAGCTTTTACGGCTTCCGTCATAATACCCTGTCCCCAATAGGAGTACGTTAATACATAACCGATTTCCGGTACGCCAAAGCTGTTTACACCAACCAAATCAATTGACCCGATAGGTTCATCATTTTCTTTCAACGTAATTGCCCAACTGTACTCTTTCCCCGAACGCAATTCCCAATTCAAAAACTCTTCTGTTTCGGAAATACTTTTATGAGGATACCAACGGCAACACCTCGCAACACGCTCGTCGTAAGTCCAATTTTTATACATTGCCGCTGCATCTCCTATGCGAAACGGACGCAAAACAAGTCGATTTGTGTATAGTGTATTCACAGTTATTCACCTCTTAATCGAAACACATCTTTTCCCAGTGTAGCTTTGACTTTCAACAATAACAAAAAGATACTCTGATTAAATATATTCTTAATTTAAAGTATTATACAAGAATAGGGAGGAAACACTTCCCCCCTAAACACCGAAATCAAGATTAAAAAGGATTACTCCTCAATATCAAGAACCTGTCTGCCGTTGTATACACCACAGTTTCTGCAAACTCTGTGCGGTGCTTTGTACTCGCCGCAGTTCGGACATGTTGAAAGTGCCGGAGCCTTAAGCTTCCACACGTTGCTTCTTCTTTTGTTCTGTCTTGCACTTGATACTTTTCTCTTTGGTACTGCCATTTTAGAACTCCTCCTTATAATGATGAATACCCAAACACTTTAGATATTCCGAATTTAAAATTAATAAAATTTACAATAAACTTTTAAGAGCCTCAAGACGAGGGTCAATATCCCTCTTGTCACAGCCGCAGTCACCTGTATTCAGGTTTTTTCCGCATTTCGGACATAATCCTTTGCAGTCCTCTTTGCATAAATGCTTTGACGGAAGCTCCAGTAAAATATCCGTTGTGACAGGCTCGTCCAAATCAAGCGTAAAATCGGGAACTTCAATATAATCGCCCTCGTTCTCTCCGACAAGCGACTGAACAAGCGTATGATTAAAGCTGTACTCAAATGGGGTTATGGTTTCCTCACCGCATCTGTCACAGGGCCCGGTGTACTCGAACTTTGTTGTAACCGCCAGATTAACAACTCCGGCACGGTTCACCGCATTTGCCGACACCTTTATCGGTGTTTTAAACGGCTGCGTACCGTTAAAATCCATATCACTCAAATCCAATTCATACTCGGCATTAAGATTTTCGTTTTCGGTTAAAAATACCTTTTTCAATTCCAACAGCATAACGCACCTCAATAAACTACGCAGTCGGGCTGCCCCGACAGGCATTGCCCACAATTCCGATTTTACTTGAAATACCGCATTTCATTATACAATATAAAGATGATTTTGTCAATATGAAATTTGTCACAATTTGAAATAATTTTAAAAAAATTCCTTGTAATCTTACGCTTCATCTTTGTGAGCCGAAAGCCGTGTGCTGCCGTTTCTTTCTCCCCGACGGTCTTCGAGATTCATAAAAATGGAAATACCCGACAGCATAGTGATAATCACATAAACAATCATACTCACAACCGCACCTATACCTATGTACAAATTACCGTTTGCACCCAGCGGAAAAGCAATCGCAAGACAGCCGATAATACCGCAAACCATTCCCACCAGATTTTTCACGTTGCTTTTCTTATCGAAAAACATAAAGAAAAAACCTATGAATGGAATTGCGATATACATTCCCCCGACAAGCTTATTCTGATACATCGGAGTATCGCCGCCCATAGACCCCAAAGCCAAATTCAGAGCCGTCATCGGCACAAACGTTTCCTTGCCGTCAATGTCAAAATACGCACCTGCAAACGTGGTTGAAAGCATATAGCCGCAAACAATAAAAAGTGCGATAAGCACTCTGCGGATATTTCGGCATCGTTTTGATTCAACACTGCCCATTATCTTTCACCGCAAAAGCCTTTCCTGTAAGCATTAATAGTTGAGCTGATAATCTCAATTGCATTCTCTCTGCCCTGAACTTCGTCAACGGCTGTTTCCTTATGCTCCAATGTTTTGTAAACCGTGAAAAAGTGACACATCTCGTCAAAGATATGCTTTGGTAACTGTGATATATCGGTGTACTCGTTATATGTAGGGTCGTTAAACGGAATAGCGATAATTTTTTCGTCATTTCTGCCGTTGTCAATCATCTTGATAACACCGATTGGGTAACAGCGGACAAGCGTCAAGGGTTCAATCTGTTCCGAACAAAGAACAAGAACGTCCAGAGGGTCTTTATCGTCGGCATACGTTCTCGGGATAAATCCGTAGTTAGCCGGATAGTGGGTTGAGGTATAGAGGATTCTGTCAAGAATGAGCATACCTGTTGCCTTGTCAAGTTCGTATTTCAGCTTACTTCCCTTTGAGATTTCGATAACCGCAACAAAATCCTCGGGTGAAATTCTGTTTTCATCTATATCATGCCAAATATTCATCATAAAAAAACTCCATTCAAGTATAAATTTCTTGTCGAACAATACTATTATAATACATTCTGCGGAGAATTTCCATAGTTAATTGAAAATTCACAATTTTGTAATTTATGTGTTTTCACGGATTTTGCGAAAATAAGCTTCAATATCACTTTCGCTTGAATCATACGAAAGTTCTCCGCTGTAAAGTGCCTGCCAATAAAAGTCACGTATGATAAATTCGGAATAATTTTTCGGAAACTCAATTTTACCCCCGCAGAAATCCTTTTTAAACAAATCCCAATCGGGAATTATCTCCCACTCCGGAATTTCGCCGTAATATATGCCGACATCTGCAAAGTAACGTTTCCACTCCGAGATTTTCTTTCCCGTATAGTTTTCAATGCTTTCAAGCATTTCGTCAAACGAACCGAACTTAAAATAAAAGGATATTTCTCCCTCATTGTTGATTTTATTTTCCTTGCACAAAAAATCTATACGGCATTCGTTATCGTGCATTATTGTGACTTCCCTGAAAATACCGCCGTATTTTTCAAGGTGAAGTCGGTCAATTGGGTATATTGAATTTAAAATCAGCGATTGTTTTATTTCAAATAATGTCATTAAGATTCCCCCTGTTCCGTGGAAGTATTGTTTTTGAAACTTTTGATTTTTCTCCGTGAAATTATTAATGCCGCAACAGCCAAAATCAGCGGAACACCGTTCATTACCAGATTGAAAAATGTTTCTGTCCACCAAGCTTCGAGAGGGTTGTTAATGTCAATTCCGAGTGCAGGATAAGGATAATCCAAAGTTAAAGCCCGAATAAGAATATACAGCTCATAAAGACAAAATCCCGATATTAAAATTAAGCTGATTATGAAAACCACTTTATATAATATGTATTTGCGTTTCGACATTATTTTTCATCTTCCTTTACACGTGAAGAGAGTTTATCCGATTTGTAAATTCACTATCCCGACCGAAAGTCGATTTTATAAGGGAGTTTTAGGCTAAACTGCCAATCTATCTTTTTAATTATATAACATACCTAAAACACTTGTCAATAAACTCTATAAAAATTTGTACATAAAAATTAAGCAGAAATTTTATATACAAATTTCTATAAATCTTTGACATTTGCAGAAAGTAATGGTATAATTTTTATATACATATTTTTTATGATTAGGAGAATTTAAATTATGAATATATCTGTATTAGGCTGCGGACGTTGGGGTGCATTCATTGCGTGGTATCTCAACAAAATCGGACACAATGTAATGACATGGGGATTGAGCGACGCTCCGCAATTTATCGAGCTTCGTGACACTCGCTCCAACGGTATGCTTACTTTCCCCGAAAGTCTGGAGATTTCGGACGATTTGGGAAAAGCCGTTTCACGTGCGGAGGTTATTGTTATTTCAATCAGTTGTCAGGCACTGCGTTCGTTTCTTGCGGACGTTAAAAAACTTGACCTTTCAGGCAAGAGCTTTGTGCTTTGTATGAAAGGCATTGAAGAGGGTACGGGATTACGACTTACTCAGGTTGTCAAGGAGATTCTCGGAGATGTTCCTGTTGCCGTGTGGGTAGGTCCGGGACACCCTCAGAATTTTGTGAATGGTGTTCCGAATTGTATGGTTATCGACAGCGAAAACGAAGAGCTTAAAAGAAAGCTCGTAAATGATTTTTCCAGTGAACTTATCAGATTTTACATCGGTGCGGACCTTATCGGAAGCGAAGTCGGTGCGGCGGCGAAAAATGTTGTTGGCATTGCCGCAGGTATGCTTGACGGTCTGGGTTATGGCTGTCTTAAAGGTGCTTTGATGAGCCGTGGCACTCACGAGGTAGGAAAGCTTATAAAGGCTATGGGCGGAAACGAGCGTTCGGCTTACGGTTTGTGTCATCTCGGCGACTATGAAGCTACTTTGTTTTCAAAGTTCAGTCAGAACAGAATGTTCGGTGAAACATTCGTCAAAGGCGAGAGCTACACAAAGCTTGCTGAGGGTGTTGCGACAAGCCGTGCTATGGTTAAGCTTGCAAAGAAGTATAATGTTGAAATGCCGATTGTAAACGGTGTAAACGATATTCTTTCACATAAGATTTCCGTTGACAATCAATTGGCTGCATTATTCCTCCGCAGCATAAAAGAAGAATTCTAGCAGACAACGACGGACAACGGCGGACAACGTCCGCATGAGATACGTGAAGATAGTTTATCTGATAAATGAGTTATGAACCCGACCGAAAGTATTTGGTGTGATTGTTATTGTATGAATAAAATTGTTCAAAAACTACCACATTATATTAACTATCGGTCGGGTTCGTAAAGTCAGACTAACAACGACTATCTGCACGTGTTAAAAAAGGTGAAAATATGAGCAAAAAAGACAATGTTGAAGTAAATATAAAATCACCTGCCGAAACGATTGCGGCAGTATTGATTTTTCTTGCTATAATCGGAGTTTGGGTGTATAATCCCGATACGGAAAACAACAATACAACTACGGAAAATTCTATTTACAAAGGACCTTACGAAGTTGTGAAAGTCGTTGACGGCGACACTGTCAAGCTTTTGATTGACGGCGAAACTGCCACGGTACGGCTTATAGGTATTGACACCCCCGAATCTGTTCACCCCGACAAGTCAAAGAACGTTCCCGAGGGTACGCTTGCTTCCGACCACACTAAAGAGCTTATAGAGGATAAATTTGTATATATCGAGTACGGAAAGGAGTCCCACGACCGCTATAACAGAATACTTGCATATGTATATATTGATGAAAATACTATGCTTAATGCTCAAATTCTTGAAGACGGTTATGCGGAAGTTTACACCCTAAAACCAAATGACAAGTACGAAGAATATTTTTTAAATCTTGAAGACGAAGCAAGAAAAAACAATGCAGGACTTTGGTCAACCGGAGTTTTTGATGATTAAGAATTATTATACTTATCCAGTTTGAAATATACTTTATAAATTGCAATATCAAATATTACAAAATAAAATAAATACCAAAAATGCACCGAACACATAAGCTCGGTGCATTTATTCTTTTATAGAATCAATTCAAAAAATCAATCATTCTCAATATACTCAAAACGATGAACTTGTTTGCCGTCTTTCTCAACGTCCTCCAAGAAATGCTTTACCGTACAAACCCAGATTTTACTTTCGCCGTAAAGCTCTTTGAGAATAACCGTACGCTCTTTAGTTTCGTAGTCTGTACCGAGAGCCAGAACCGCAAACTCGTTATTCTTATAGGAACGATATCTGCCGTTTTTAATAATACGCTCCTCTTTAACTTCCTCAGCCGGAGTATTATTCTCCTGCTCGTTTGCTGCCGCAATTACAGCGTCAATCTCCGAAACTATCGGAACAGGAACTTCGTTTGCAATCTCGTTCAGGAAATCCTGATAATTAAATTCACCGTTATGGAGAATAAGAACTCTCGCACCGTTTGCCGGAATCATAACGTGTGCGTGGTTATTTTCAACTCTGTACTCGCTACCGTCCATAAGAACGTCTGTGAGAACGCTGCCGCCGCTAATGTTGAAATCAAGCCAGAACTCATTATCATTTATGTTGAGGGCAATCAAAACAGTTTGATTGTCGGTAAATCTCTTAAAGATAAGCTGTTCGTTTCTGATAACTACATTTTCGTACTTTCCGTTACAAAGGGCAGGGAACTTTCTTCTCAAAGCGGAAAGCTTGCCGATATGCGGAATAAGCTCCTCTGTTTTGATAAGCGGAGAATCAAGGTCAAGGCACGGACGAAGCATACTGTCGCTTTCACGAGTTCTTGTACCCTCGACAGCCCACTCACTGCCGTAGTAAATCGAAGGAACACCCGGCATTGTGAACAATACTGTGTGAGCATTTTTCAAGTGCTTCGGATTTTTAAGAGTTGAACCGATACGGTTTACATCGTGGTTATCAACAAAATTATAAAGGCAGAGATTTTGATAAATACCGCCGTTTGCAAACTGTCTTTGGAGAGAGTGTGCAATCTCAAAGTAGTTCTTGTCGTTGTGAGAAGAATAGATACCCTTATAGCACTCGTAATTTGTAACGGAATCCAACATTTCGGGGTTTGCCCAGCGGTTGTAATCTCCGTGAATAATTTCGCCCATAAGCCAGAAATTCGGGTTTTTACTCTTACAGAAATTGCGGAGAGTTTTAAAGAAATTCGGCTCCATAACATCTGCCGCATCAAGACGAAGACCGTCAATTTTAAACTCGTTTATCCACAAATCAATTGCACCGATAAGGTGGTCAACCACAGCCTGATTATAAAGGTTGAGCTTTACAAGGTCATAGTGACCGCTCCAGCCCTCGTACCAGAACGGGTCGTTATACGGAGAATGTCCGCCGAAATTGAGGTTCTGAAACCAGCCGCAGTACTGTGAATTCTGTCCGTATTTCTGAACATCTTGGAATGCCCAGAAATCTCTTCCGACATGATTGAAAACACCGTCGAGAATCACACGAATGCCGTTAGCGTGAAGCTCATCACAAATTTTCTTGAAGCTTTCGTTATCTCCAAGACGACAGTCAATCTTATAGTAATCGCTTGTATCGTATCCGTGCTTTTTCGACTGGAACACGGGTCCGAAATAAACAGCGTTAATACCCATATCCTTTAAGTGAGGAATCCAGTTAATGATTTTATCTAATCTATACTCCGTTTTACCGTCGTTGTACTCGGGACATCCGCAGAAGCCGAGGGGGTAAATGTGGTAAAATACTGAATCGTTAATCCATTGTGACATAATAAAATCAAGCCTTTCTTAAATAAAAAATATCTATATAATGCCAAGCGTTATTTTAAAAATTCAACACTCAACACATATATTGTACAACAAAATCAAAAAAAAAGCAAGTGTATTTGTAGATTTTTTATGTTTTTTTGAAAACTTTTTTTACACAATTGTTAGAAAAAAGAAAAAATATAAAATATATTACAATTAATGAGGGAAATTTTACATTCATTTATAATAAAAGCAGAGTACACAAAAAATTGAATGTACTCTGCTCATAAATCAAAACCACTTCCCCACTATTCCTCTGAGAATTTCCCAGAGAACGAAAAAAGGTATAAATGTGGCTATAATTATTAAAAATTCGGCGGAAATCGATTTTTTAAGATATTGTTTTCTTAACGACTTTTCGGGTAAAGATTTGTATTTTTCGGAGAGGATATGTATATTACAAAATATAAGCAATGCAGCAATAACCGCACTTATACTTCCTGCCGATATACAAAACGGAACAAAATAAGGGTACTGTCTTTTATCAACCCTGAACGGTGCGAGCAAACTATAGTTTACAAAACAATAAAAACCCAGACTGCCGAATACTGAAATAAGAATTGACAGAAATATATTTTTTTCCTATAAAGAAAGGCAACCCAAAGTACATTAACACTGCAAATATTACAAAAGATACTATAATAATAACAGCTTTCTTATATTTTTTATGTATAAGAAAATATATTGCCAAGCCTACAACAATAAACAGCATTAAAATTATTGCGAAAAATAATCTTATAACCAAATTATCACCTCTGAATCAATAATATTCCTGTGTCAAGCCATCGGGAATATCCGTACAATTTTCTTCCTTATAAAGCATTGCACCGTGTTCGTTTTCAAGATAATTCGCTATCCAATCCTTTGCAGGGTAATCCGAATATGTACTGACAATATCCTCTTTATCGCCGTCAACATAGCCTATCATTTGTCCGCAGCCGTCCTTTGAAACTACGCAATACGGAGCATACGTTCTGCCCTGCCAAACAATTTTCTTATATCCGTCCTCGTCAAGGCTTTTTATCTCCTCGGGAAAATGTATGATATTGTTGTTTTCCTGTTCTGTTGTATAATTGCTGATGTCATTATTTTGATTAAACTCTTCAACTTTCTTTGCGGCGAAAAATCTTGTAAGATTAAAGTCATAAATACTCATATTTTTCAAGTTATACTTATTATTAAAATATGTTCTGATTGGGTAGTTTGTTACACCCGAGTAAGATTTTTCGGAAACCATATTAGGTTCGCACTCGGCAAAAACACCGACCGCCGAAGCGTCAAGGTCTGTCATTGCACTGTAGCCCATCCAATCAATTTCACCCTGTTCGTACTTCGTAATGTTATACTTTGCGATAAATCCGTCAACAGGCAGAAGTGACATTGCGGTTATAACAAACACAGCAAGCACATATGCAATTTTAGTAAACGATATTCCAAACGCAAATTGTTTTACAATCATCACTATAAACATTACAAACAAATATATCATAAATATTGATGTATATACTCTTAATGGTGTCATACCGTACATATTTATATACATCTGCATTTTGACAATTGCCGTAACTATCAGGCACAATGTTAAAACCGAAAATGCTATAATGAATATTTTTACGGATTTTGGGAGAAGTTTATTTTTAAGCTTAACAAAAAACATTATTACGGATATCACGGACAAATTTATTATCGCCACAAAACAGAGTTCAAAAAATCCGCTGCGTGCATATGCCGAATAATCGAATGTATCGTTTGCCGTGCCGATATTTGTGAAAAGATATGATATCTGTGTAAACACAAATGCAATGTATATCAAAATTAAAGGCGACAAAAACGCATTGCACATTGACGAGGGCAGCAGCCGCACGGACGCTTTAGGGAGTTTTCTAAGCTCATTTTCGTGTTTCATTTTATATGAACGTGAAAATACTGCACCGAAAATATACATTGAAATCGGAAGTGAGAACATTAATTGTATTCCGTTTGTAAACAAATCATCGAAAATGTATGTGAAAATTTTTTCAAATATCTTTTCAAACACTCTGCCGAAATTTTCGTCAGACAACATCAGAAGTGCCATTACAACCGCACATACAGGCACACTCAGCACCAATCCGATTATTACGGGTAAAATATTTTTTTTGGATTTGTCGGATTTTTTGATAAGCGAACTTTTAGGCTTTTGAAAAAGTGCGTTGAACAAACTTCCGTATTCATAGAACGGTGATATTACCACTGCTTTAAAAACATTGTAAATTATCGAATTATTATTGGATTTATAGCCTGTGTATACAAAATACAGATTACTTACCAATACCAAACAAAAGTTAATACTTTTCACATATTCATTATCCGTAATCACAAACAACACCGACAGTAACATAGTCACAATAAAAATCATGATATTCTCTTTTGAGCCTTTAAGTCCCTGCTTTTTCGAGAAGAAGTAATTGAACAATGTAATCCCCAGACACAAAAGAGTAGTCATAAATCCAATACCGTCATACATATGAAGCAGGACTTTCAGGGTTGTGAATCCGAGTATCAATGCAATTATCGAAAATATTCTATCCGTTTCGGCATATTCTGCCTGCGGTTTCACGTACGGCTTTTGAAACTGCGGTTGATTATTGTACATATTGGCATTATATAGGTTAGTGTTATACGGAGATTGAAAATTGTTTTGTGATTGAAACTGTGTATTATTTATATTATTATCATTCAAAGATTATTCCTCCTTAACATATTCTAAAATGTCACCGGGTTGGCAGTCAAGCACTTCACAGATTTTTTCCAGAGTGGAAAAACGAACCGCCTTTGCCTTGTTGTTTTTGAGAATGGAAAGATTTGCCGGAGTAATGCCGATTTTCTCGGCAAGCTCCCCCGAGGATATCTTTCTTTTTGCCATCATAACATCTAAATTCACTACTATCGGCACGTTATCGCCCCCTTAGACCGTTAGGTCGTTTTCTTCACGAAGCACGACCGCCTGTTCAAAGACGTTCTTCAGAACTCTGAGAAGCAATCCCACAAACCCGAACGCAACAACTACCACAAATGCCAATAATCTCCAATATATCATTATCAATGCAATAACGGCTATCACAAAACAGCAGTATGAAATTACTCTCAGGCATTTCACATTATCGTGTTCAAATACTTTTTCCGTGCGTATGTTCGATAACAATGTATTAAGCTTGACAAGTATAACGGCGGCAGGTATCATTGCCAAATACATAAGTATTACCAGCTGTGTGAAAATTGGGTTTTTATTTGAGTACATATCGTACCAGCGTGCAATTTGCGGCACTAAAAACACACAGGCAATCCAGACCGCCATACATACTCGGTTAATAACCAATGTTATCATTAATGATTTTTTGTAATGCTGCATTTTTAAAACTCCTTTTTATTAAAATATTTTACCCTACAGAACCTTGTTTGGTATATTTAAAAGCAATATACCAATTATCTTCATCGGGAATTTCTTCATACTCAACAATTTCATAATATTTTGAAAAATAAATATAATCACTGTACGGTTTATTTGAGTAATAACAAATTTTATAAGGCATACCGTTAAACGAAATAAAAAAATCAATATCAAAACTAACCTTTATTTCCTTAGAATAATCATCATCGGAAGCATTTGTTTCGCTGTGAATGTTTTCAAACATAAGACTATTATAAATTTTACGAAGACTTCTGTCCGTTTCGCTGTCTGTAACGCTGCTTTTGTGAAACTCTCCGTTAAAATCTTTGTAACAGTAAACCGATTGATTTGTGCTTTCTATGTAGTTAATGATTCTTTCAAAATCCTTTTTATGTATTTTAAAATATGCTTTATATGCAAAGGTCGGGAAAGCGATTATATGTGTAATCAACATCAGTATATATAAAAATATACCTATCATTAAAAATATGTATCTAAATTTAATTTTCTTATTATTCATATAAACCGTCCTTTCCGCTAAAGAACCTTATAGGAATATAATAGCATACGATTTTCTTTTTGTCAATAATAATTTATCGTTTTTCGATAAAAAATTATTGTTACACACTACCGAACAGAAATACAAAAACAGCTTATCCAAACTAAAATCAAGTTAGAATAAGCTGTTTTTATAATAAGAATATTTGTATATATTTTATGCCGCTAACGGCTTTCCGATATTATACTTCGACGGAAGATTTACCGAAAATCTCAAAACCTCAAGTGCATCACTGCTTGTGATTTTTCCGTCGCCGTCAACATCGGCAAGAATTGTTGTTACTTCATCAAAATCTTCAAGCTTTACCGAAGCACGAAGAATTAACAATGAATCCAAAGAATTGATTTTATTGTCACCGTCAACATCGCCCAAAAGCCTGTCACCTGTAATGGGTTCATTGGGTTTCTTATCAGAGTACAAAGACTCCTCACATTTATAGTAGGATTTTGTTGCTTCGGCATCTTTTCCTGTTTTATAAGGAGTAGTTTCCGGAGTGTAAAGAATACCGTCACTTGGGGAAAGGTCGTCCGTTTGCTGTCCGTTGCCGTAGCCGTTATTGATAACAATTTGTACTTTTCCGTTATCTTTCTGACCTATCGCACCGAAATCAAACTTGTAAATTCCGTCACCGACTTCCGTCATAGGAACTCCGGGCCAGTTTGTATTTCCGTTTCCGTTCCAGTAGTGAATATATACTTTATCCCAATTAAGAGAGTTTTTAAAGTATACTGTAAAATCGGTACTGTTTGAATTTTGTGCTTTAAGGTTATTAATATTATTTGCAAAAAATGCGGTACGCTTTGTAATAAAGTTCGAGAGATAATTTATCTGTGAATCATAAGTTCTTCCCTCTGCATTTACAAGAACGTCCTGACGGATATCCCAACGTACAAAATTCATATCAACGCTCGGTTGGATAATTTCTCTATAAGCAGGAATGGATTTAACATACGAGCCGCTAACCTTGTCATTGCTGCTGACAATTTCAAGGGCAGCTTTGAATTTTTCGTTATACTGCTTTTTCACATTTTCCACAAAATCGCTGTGAGTGAAAAGCTGTGCGAAAATAGTCAGCTGACCGTTGTCATACTGATAAGACTTTGAAACAAACCATTTTTCGGGGTTTGACATGCTAACACCGTCTTTGGAATTTTCGAGATTACCGAATGCCACATCAAAATCCCATACGGGTGCAGCGTGAATTTTACCGTCGCCATTAGTATCGGAATCCTTGTAGAAGAAACAGCTTGTTATACCTGCGTCGATATCCACGGAGAATTCCTCAATCAGGTACATCAAAGCGGCAGAATCCGAATCGAGGTAATCCGTGTAATGCTTGCCCTTGGAATTTTTGCCGTCGCTTGAATAAATTGCGTCTTCCATATCCTGAACGTAGCTGCTGATATACTCAACCTGCTCCTTAGAAGCATATTCAGGTCCTTTGATGACAACATACTGACCACGGTTTGTAACAAATCCGCTCGGCTCGTCATCATACTTAGAACGGTTTTCCCATTCCAAAAGATAACCGCCCGTTATGTCATCGGGATTATTTGGAATATCGTAATATTTTATACCTCCCCGACTTGAACTTGAATGATGTTGATAGGAATCAAGGTCTTTGTCGTTTACCTTTTCTGTTTTATCGGTGAGTTCGTTGATTTTCACAAGATTGTTCTTGCCCTCCTCAACCTTTTCGGAAACCTGATAAATACCTGCATAGTCGCCGTTGAGATACAAATCAACATACTCAGAATTCGGCGAAAAATCAAGTCCGACTTCATCGGCAAGGTCGTAGGCTATCTTATTTCTGAGCTGAGTATGCTCCTGAGCATTTGCGAGCAAGCACCATTTTTTGCTGGTATCCATACCGAGAAGAGAAGCTTTTTTATCAAGCTTAATGTTATAGGGCTTCTTCTCCATATTAGTCCATGTTGTGTTTCCTCTGCCCTTAATGTGAGCCAATTCCCCGTTGTAATCCTGTTTGCCGTCAGCTTCAACAACCAGAATATTGCCGCTCTCTTTATTCTCTTTATTGCTGTGAACATAGTTCATATTTCCCGACTCGGTAGCAATATACATAGAGCCAATAAACTGTGACTGCATTACTGTCAATGTATAATTAGTGCTGTTTACAGTCATTGTGTAATCGCCCGTACCGTGAATTGCTTTTGTGGATTGACCGTTCTGAATTTCCACACCGTCAATTTTCGGATTAGAGGAAAAAGAATGCCACAGCGTCAAATTATTCAAATCGGCGGTAGTCGGCATAAGCAAATAATAATGATTTGAATATGAACCCAAATCGGTCATATTTTTACCTTTATCTCTCTCCCCAAACCACTTGATAACATCAAGTGAATTTTGGTCGGCAGATTCGACATTCGGGTTACCGTCCGCCCAAAGAGTATTCTTTGCGGCTTGGGAATTTTCCGTTTTGTTCTCTGCGGCTAAAGCGTTCACGGACAATCCCGAAATTGTCATAAGACCAGCCAAAGCTGCGGAGAGAATTTTTCCGGCTTTTTTCATTGTGAAATACCACTCCTTTTTATAAAAATCAATATAGTTCAATTATACCAAATTTCAGACTGATGTCAATATATTAATATAGAAAAATTTAAAATGGCAATTATTAATATAAATATACTAACGAACATTAAGATTTACTGCTTTTCTTTCTTAGACCGGCAATTCGCTGCGCTGTTGCCTGATTTTTTTATTGAGGAAAGATATTATTTTGATGTGTTTTTATTATTTGTGTTTCTTGGATAGTTTATTTAGTTTCGCTGAGGGTAGTTTATTTTCTACGCTAATTTGTTCCGTCAGCGAGCGGGGCTCTGCCCCTGCACCCCGCAAGCTTTGAAAAGCTTTTCAACCGTACACTACCTGTACGGTTGAAATCAAATCGTAGGTTATCTTTCTTTTACCGGCAATTCGCTACGCTGTTGCCTGATTTTTTTTATTGCGGAAAGATATTATGTTGATGTGTTTTTATTATTTGTGTTTCTTGAATAGTTTATTTAATTTCGCTGAGGGTAGTTTTATTTTCTACGCTAATTTGTTCCGTCAGCGAGCAGGGCTCTGCCCCTGCACCCCGCAAGCTTTGAAAAGCTTGACCAAACTTTAAAAAGCTTCGCAACCCTACAGCTACACCGTACAGCCGCAAAAAGGCAGAAATGAAAATTCACTTCTGCCCTGCTGTAATTGATAAAATTATTAATTAAAGCTCCTCAAGAGTAGCTTCGATGTCTGTCGGCAAATCGTCCTTAGCGGCAGAAATCAAGAATGTGATTGCTGTCTTTGCATTGTCTGCAAGAACATTAATCTTCTTAACGAAAGCTGCGAGAGCCTCTTTGTCGTCGCCTGCAATCTTAAATGTTGAATCAACGAAGATATCCGTGATATCATAGTTGCCTGCACAGATACCGCTGAGGAAGCCGTAGAGTGTGTCATAGCCCTTGATTGAGTACTCTTCCGTATCAACAAGACGAGCATTCGGAGTAAGATTATAGGTGAGCTTTGCACCTTTCTCGATTACAACAACGCTGCCCTTTGAAGCTTCAACAGCTGCATTAGCCTCTTCAATCAATCTCTTTGTCTTGCCTGAACCCTTTTTGCCAATGAGTAAAGTTACCATTTGTTACCAATCCTTTCAATTTGTGTATCTTTAATTTTAATAGTCTGAATGTATATTAACCAAGTCTTGCTTCAAGAGCAGCCTTAGCGTCCTCATAACCCGGCTTGCCAAGGAGTGCGAACATATTCTTCTTGTAACTCTCAACACCCGGCTGGTTGAACGGATTCACACCGAGGAGATATCCGCTGATAGCACAAGCCTTCTCGAAGAAGTAAATCAGATAGCCGAGTTCTGCTTCTGTCATTTCGGGAACATTGAGAACAACGTTCGGAACACCGCCGTCGTTATGAGCGAGAATTGTACCCTCAAAAGCCTTTCGGTTTACAAAAGACATACCCTTGCCGGAAAGGAAGTTAAGACCGTCAACGTTCTCGGGGTCTGTGCCGAGAGTGATTTCTTTCTTAGGCTTCTCAAAGGAAACAACTGTTTCAAAGAGGTTTCTTCTGCCCTCCTGAATGTACTGACCCATAGAGTGGAGGTCGGTAGAGAAAGTAACGGCAGCCGGGAAAATACCCTTGTTATCCTTACCCTCACTCTCGCCGAAGAGCTGCTTATACCACTCCGACATCATAGTGAATGCAGGCTCGTAGGAAACGAGAATCTCGGTTGTGTAACCCTTAGCGTAAAGAATATTTCTGATTGCCGCATACTTGTAACAATCGTTAGTCTTCAAATCAGGGTTAGCAAGGTCGTTCTGAGCCTTAGCCGCACCGCCCATAAGAGCGTCAAGGTCTGCACCGGAAACAGCGATAGGAAGAAGACCTACGGCAGTGAGAACAGAGAAACGTCCTCCGACATCATCGGGAACAACGAAAGTTTCGTAACCCTCTGTATCTGCGAGTTTCTTAAGAGTACCCTTTGCTTTGTCGGTTGTACAGAAAATTCTCTCACGAGCACCGTCCTTGCCGTACTTCTTTTCGAGAAGTTCTCTGAAAACTCTGAAAGCGATAGCGGGTTCTGTTGTAGTACCCGACTTGGAAATCATATTAATGGAAACATCTCTGCCCTCGCAGATTTCGAGAAGCTCTGCCAAAGCGGTGGAGCTGATAGAGTTTCCTGTATAATAGATATCCGGTGTATCCTTTTTGAGTGCGTTGTAGTTGGGCGACTTCAAGAACTCGATAGCCGCTCTCGCACCAAGGTACGAACCGCCGATTCCGATAACAACGAAAACATCGGAGTTCTTCTTAATCTTCTCGGCAGCAGCCTTGATTCGAGCGAACTCTTCCTTGTCGTAATCGGTCGGAAGATTGAGCCAGCCGATAAAGTCATTGCCTGCACCTGTGCCGTTATGAAGGGCATCGTGAGCAGCCTGAACCTGCGGAGCGATGTAATCGAATTCTGCATCACTCATAAAACCGGAAAGATACTTGTTATTTAAACTTGTGGACATAATATATAGTTCCTCCTTATGTACAACGGTATGATTATATTGTACAATATTTAAAGGATTTTTTCAAGTGATTTTCCGCTTTTTGATAAAAAGTTAATATTTTGTATATATTTAAGGTAAATCCCAAGAAATAACTATATAATTTTCTCCATAAAGGCTAAAAATTATAGATTAGATTACAGCATATTACAAATTTAAAATGATATAAAAGAATTAAAAAGAAGAGAAAAAACATCTTTAAAATTTATTTCGGCAATATCTTCGGCAGCGGTAACAGGAAATTCTCCCAAAGTTTCGCCCTCGGACTTGTAAACAATTTTTCCCAGCTGCTGACCTTTAGTGATTGGGGCTTCAATTTCTTCATTAATGATTGTTTCGGAAGTTATACTTTCCTCCGAACCTTTTTTCATAAGGAACTTTCCGTTAATATCACATTGTACAGGTACTTCCGTCTGCATACCTTTTAAAATTTCGACTGTGGTGATATTTTCCTCGGGAAGCTGCGGAGTTATAGAAGAATAATTTGCGAAACCGTAATCGAGAAGTTTTGCGGCGTCTGTAAATCTGTCGGCGGTACTCTCATCACCAAGAATCACGGAAATAAGGTTAAGACCGTCACGCTGTGCAGTTGCGGATATACATGCCCCTGCTTTGCTTGTTGTGCCTGTTTTCAAGCCTGTGATACCGTTATAGGTTTTGAGGAGTTTATTTGTATTGACAAGCTGAGTTGCACCGTCACGGATATAGTCCAGCCAAATGGAGGTGTAATTATAGATATCATCGTGTTTCATAAGTTCACGTGACATCAATGCTACATCGTAAGCACTTGTAACGTGACCGTCCTCATCAAGACCGTTGCAGTTTTTAAAAGTTGTATCGTTCATACCAAGCTGTTTTGCCTTTTTGTTCATCTCTTCGACAAAGGCACTTTCCGTACCGCTCACGCACTCCGCCATTGCGACTGCCGCATCGTTCGCCGACACAACAACTATAGCTTTGATTAAATCATTCACGCTCATTTGCTCGCCCTCGACAAGCCATATATCCGAACCGCCCATAGCCGCTGCTATTGGTGAAGTCGTGACTATTGTGTCATAGGCGATTTTCCCCGATTCAATCGCTTCAAAAATCAGGCACAGCGTCATAACTTTAGTGATTGAAGCACACGGGCGAATATCGTGACTGTTTTTCTCAAACAGGACTTTGCCTGTTTCATAGTCCATAAGCAAGGCGGACGGGGCGGCTAGCTCAACTTCGGGCGGCTGAGTTTCGGTTTTTTGGGTTGTGTCGGGAGCGGCTTCTTCGGCGGCTGCGGTTACAAAGGTCAGGGTTGGTATGGTTAATGTTATTGTCATAAGGATTGTTATTATTTTTTTCAGCATTTAAACACCTCCGGTTTTTTTATAATTTATATGAAGAAAAATATAATTATATGAGTTGCATTTAAATACTGTTTCTGTTTTTAATGGTAAATAAATTGTAATACTCAGGGTTGAAAAGATTTACCATTTAAATTTTCGCTCAAGGGCAGAGCCTTTGTCACTGACAAAATCAACTTGTAAAGAAAATCAAACTACCCTCAGCGAAACTAGATAAACTTTCTGTAAAAAATAAATCAACACTTAGAATAATATCTTTCCTTACAAACCAAAAACGGCAACAGCGTAGCAAATTGCCGTTTTAAGTTTCATTGCCGTCACCTCTTTTCCGTAAAATAATACAATCCGCAATTGTTAAAATTACCGCAAACGTAATCGGAATAAAAATACAATACGTTATCCACTCCGGTTGTGTATTGTAAAACGTCCCGAATTTCGTTTCTAAAAAGAAAACATACGAAATCAAGAACAATACTATGTTAAGTACTGCTATTATAAAATATACAATTTTAAAGGCAATATGACTTTCTTTAAGCTTAATTAAATCCTTTTTCAAAAGTAATTTCCATACGATATAATATACGGCTATCATAAGAACTACCCCGATTGAATACATAAAAGGGTTTATTTTGTAAGTATATTTTTGGGGTGTGTATTCCCAGTCCTGCACAATAGCTGTACGTTTTGTAAACGAAAATTGAAGATACATCAATCCAAATAAAGAAACCTGTACAACAACCCAATGTATCAAAGTAAACCCGAGAATTTTAAAGCTGTTTCTCGAATAAGCTTTTTCGTCTTTGGTTACCGAAATCATAAAATCGACAACAGGAAGAAAAACTATATAAATCAGCACGGCAATAAAATTCAGCTCTGCCGAATCGGGAAGAGAATCATAAAACAAAACATCTATAACAAAAGCCGTAACTGCCGACAGAAAACTTATTATCATACCTAACGCACAGATTATAAAAAATCCAACTTTCCAGCCTTTTGAACTGTCTTTTATATTTACCCAATCTTTTTTCAGAAATTTTTTATACATAAAATAATATACAAAAATTATTATCATTGAACCCATAAGAAACAACGGAAAATTAATTTTAGTCTTTGCGAAAGAAAAAAATCCGCCTGTTTTTTCTCCTGTATCGATTGGAAAAGCGTATTGCAGAAATACTCCGATAAAAACAGAAATTTGTATTATTATCCAATGAAGAACGGTAAATCTCAAAGTTTTCGGATTGCTTTTTGTTGATGTCATAACATTCCCTCGCTTTCAACTGATGAAAATCATTTAGTGTAGATTTTATCCTACAGTGTAATTTTACACCCTCTGTATAAAAATGTCAATAAGCGAAATATAACAAAAAAAATATTTTGAACTATGCAAATTGCATAAAGAAAAAGGAACTTGCACAATACAAGTTCCTTTTTATAAAGAGGCGTCACCCGGATTTGAACCGGGGAATGAGAGTTTTGCAGACTCTTGCCTTACCACTTGGCTATAACGCCGTTTTTTTTCGCACGTGAAGATAG
>CADCHW010000009.1:0-525 GCA_902801245.1 uncultured Ruminococcus sp. | reverse complement strand
TTTTTCGCACGTGAAGATAGTTTTCTCTAATCATAAATCTATTAACCCGACCGAAAGTTGATTCAGTGCGGTAGTTTTAGGTTACTCTATTCAAAGTTTTTTTAAACTTACTAACCCGAATGAGAATTGGTCTAATACAATAGCTTTAGGCAACTCTGCTTAAAGTTTATGTTTAATCTGTTACGGCTATCAATCAAATTCAAATAAGGTAACTAAAGTATGACTTTAAGATGTGTTGCACCTTCTACCATTAAAAAAGCGGATGACGGGGCTCGAACCCGCTACCTCCACCTTGGCAAGGTGGCGCTCTACCAGATGAGCTACATCCGCATTTCTTTCTACTTCTTATTCTATGCAAAAGGATTCGACTCTGTGACTTTATCAAATCCTTTTGCAAGTGCCTCCGGGCGGAATCGAACCACCGACACGGGGATTTTCAGTCCCCTGCTCTACCAACTGAGCTACAGAGGCAATTTTTGGCGACCCGAAACGGGCTCGAACCGTCGACCTCTAGCGTGACAGGCT
>CADCHW010000008.1:57304-83077 GCA_902801245.1 uncultured Ruminococcus sp. | reverse complement strand
TTGCGGGCGACGGAACACCCCAAGAAGCCGAGCCGTAGGCGAAAGCTGATTGGGAGGTGTTCCTAGTGGTCTTGCACCAGCAGGGGCAGAGTCCCGCTCTCTGACGAAACAAATTATCGTGGAAAAATAAACTACCCTCAGCGAAACTAGATAAACTTTCTGTAGAAAAAATAAATCAACCCTAAGAATAATATCTTTTGGTTAAAACCAAAACAGGCAACAGCGTAGCGAATTGCCGGTCGAAGAAAGAAAAGCGGTAAATCTTAATTCTTGCGAGTATATAATGCTTAATTGTGACAGTCGGAAGTTTATACTCACAGCAGAAAAAAGTTCTTGACATATATAAACTCACGAACTTTATAAAAATGCAAATTTTAATATTTTTGTGAAATATCATTGATTCTATAAGGCTTGCAGCCGATTCTCTTCACTTACTTTTTTAAAGAAGAATTTTTGACGCAAAAACAGAACTCACGGCAAGAAAAAATAAAGTTGGTATTTCCTGGGGACGTTGTCCACTGGTTACAAATGTGTTAAATTTTAAATAGATGCTTGACTTTTTTTAGTCAATGATGTATAATAACAATTGCACAGAGATTAACAAGTGCCGCCAATGCGGCTACTCCTTTCATTATTTATTCAAGAAAACACCGCCGGGGTTATAACTATCGGACGGTGTTTTTCTATAACAAATCAGACCGTCATATACTTCGGAGGTGCATACAATGAGAATGTACGATATCATTGCAAAGAAAAGAGATTCGGGCGAGCTTACAAGCGAAGAGATTTCCTTTTTTGTGAAAGGCTGTACAAGCGGCGAGATTCCCGATTATCAGACAGCTGCATTACTTATGGCAATTTACCTTAACGGTATGACCGACAGAGAAACCTCCGACCTTACTTTGGAAATGGCAAAGTCGGGCGATACTGCGGATATGTCGGCGATTGAAGGCTTGACTGTCGATAAGCATTCCACGGGCGGTGTCGGCGATAAAACCACTTTGATTGTTGTTCCGATTGTGGCGGCTCTCGGGGGAAAGGTCGCAAAGATGAGCGGCAGAGGTCTGGGGCATACGGGCGGAACTGTCGATAAGCTTGAATCTATTCCCGGATTCAGAACGGAACTTTCTCCGAAAGAATTTTTTGATAATGTGAACACTCTGGGTGCGGCGATGATTGGTCAAAGCGGAAATCTTGCTCCTGCGGATAAAAAGCTTTATGCTCTTCGTGACGTGACGGCTACAGTAAGCTGTATTCCATTGATTGCGTCCAGTATTATGAGCAAGAAGCTTGCTTCGGGCAGCGACTGTATTGTGCTTGACGTAAAAGTCGGCAGCGGTGCGTTTATGAAAAGCCTTGACAATGCTAAACAACTTGCACAACAAATGGTTAAAATAGGCAATGACTGCGGAAGAAAGGTTTCGGCAGTGCTTACAAATATGGATATTCCCCTCGGGTTCGCTGTGGGTAACAGCCTTGAAGTTATTGAAGCCGTGAAAGTACTGAAAGGCGAACAGAAAGGTGATTTGTACAATGTCTGCATTGAGCTTGCGGTGAATATGCTCGCTTTGACGAGCGGAAAATCTCTTGACGATTGTCGTAAGCTTGCAAAGGGTGCTGTTGAGAACGGCAGTGCTTTCCGCAAGCTGAAAGAGATTGTTAATGCACAAGGCGGAGATGTAAAAGTTCTTGACAATACCGACTTGTTTACAAAGGCGAAGTACAGTCTGAAAGTTACAGCTGACGAAAGCGGATATATTTCACGGCTTGATTCGGAGAAAATCGGCATATCGAGTGTTGTTCTTGGGGCAGGCAGAGAAACTAAGGGCGAGAAAATCGACCACAGTGCAGGTATTGTTTTAAATAAGAAGACAGGCGACTTTGTAAATAAAGGCGATATTGTGGCAACTCTTTACACAAATAATCAAGATAAGTTTTGTAGTGCGGAGAAAATTTTCCTGTCGGCAGTTGAGTTTTCAGAAGAAAAGCCGAAAGAACAACCGCTGATTTACTTTTAAGATAAATATTAACAATAAGATTTTCTCGAAATCAAAGATGGAGATTCCCTAAAATTTCAAAAAAATAAAAAAATTTCAAAAAAACTGTTGACAACTTAAAAATCCTGTGATATAATAAATATCGTTGAGTTGAACGACAGCTTTAGAAAATATAAGAATTTGAAAAAATTTTCAAAAAAGTTCTTGACAAACTAAAAACACTGTGATATAATATAAAAGCAGTCGAGTTCACGATAAGCGATATATGGTGGGTATAGCTTAGTTGGTTAAAGCGTCGGTTTGTGGCACCGAAGACCATCGGTTCGAATCCGATTATCCACCCCATATGATCCATTAGCTCAGTTGGCAGAGCACTTGACTTTTAATCAAGGTGTCCGGAGTTCGAATCTCCGATGGGTCACCAACAGCTGTTATAAGCAATATAACAGCTTGTTTTTTTATTGGGCTGTCGCCAAGCGGTAAGGCAACGGACTTTGACTCCGTCATCCCGTGGGTTCGAATCCCGCCAGCCCAATGCATAAATTGCTCCGAATAAATGCCGAGTTAAAGGTGTTTGTTCGGAGTTTTTATTTTACTCACAACCTGCCAATAAAATTTTCTTAATAAAAACACTACAATTTCGTAATATTGCTGTTACTTTAAATCAATTTATGGTATAATATAAAAGAATATCATTGTATATCCGGCATTAGCCGAAAAAATAGAAAAATTTAAAAAAACATAAAACCTTTTGAACTTCTCGATTGTCTATAATAGTGAGAGGGGCAAAAAATCGGTTTAAAAATGCTTTTCGGAATAAATAGTTCGGATTTTGTAAATAAATTATTGACAAGGTTTATGTCAAGGGATAAAATTATAATAGGATAATATGTTGAATTTCGTAAATCGGCAGTAAACTTTTTTAAGTAATTAATTTCAATACAGACAGGAGAGATAACCATGGCTTTTTTTGATGATTTTGGCAAAAAGATTTCCAACCTAGGTCAAACCGCCGTCCAGAAGACAAGGGGCGTAACCGATATGGCAAGGCTCAACGGTGCGGTTAATGACGAGGAAAAAAAGCTGAATAATACATATCGTGAAATCGGTAAAATTTATGTCCAGCTTCACTTGAACGACCCCGAACCGCCGCTGGCGGATTATGTCCGTGCTGCTGTCGAGGGCGAGCAGAGAATAACCGCTTACCGTCAGCAAATACAGGAAACCCGAGGTACAGTTCGCTGTCCGTCCTGCGGAGGTCAGGTTACTGCGAATTCTGCATTTTGTAATAACTGCGGCTTTAAGCTTCCGCCGCAGCAGCCTGCCCCTCAGGGGAATGGTACTCCCTGTCCTCATTGCGGAAATATAGTGGCTTCTTCAATGAAGTTTTGTAATATCTGCGGATTTAAGTTAGACCCACAGCCTATGAACGGCAGTCCGATACCTCCGGTAAATCCACCAATGAACGGCAGTCCGATATCTCCGGTAAATCCACCAATGAACGGCAGTCCGATATCTCCGGTAAATCCACCGATGAACGGTAATCCGTTACCTCCGGTAAATCCGCCGATGAACGGTAATCAGTTACCTCCGAAGAACATCAATTGCCCGAATTGCGGAAAGTCTGTAGACGGCAATCTTAAGTTCTGTATAATGTGTGGTACAAAATTTGATAAACCCGAGCCTATTCCTCCTGTACCGCCCGTTCCTCCGACTCCCGATATTTCTCCGAAACCACCGAAGTCCGAGGAAAAATCTCCTTTTGCAAGACCCGATAAACCGTCGGAAAAGGAGATTACTCCGTCCGATATTATTCGTGAGAAATCCGAAAAATCGGAAAGTAAAGACGATAAAATTATATGTTCAAACTGCGGTGCGGATATGAACCCCGAGCTGAAATTCTGCACGGTTTGCGGAACAAAGCTTGACCCAAAAACTCCGCCGAAGCTCAATCTCAACAAGAGCAACGGTGAAACTATGAGGAAAGCTACGGATACACCGATTTCCCAAAAGACGGACGACAAACCGCCGTTCACCCCCGAACCGCCGAAGCCGGAGAACAAATCACCGTTTGCACCAGTCCCCCCGAAGCCGGAGGATAAACCGCCGTTCGACAAACCCGTCAAAGCACCGAAAGGATTCCTTGACAAGAAACCCGACGAACCACCAAAGCCGAACGATGATTCCAAAACGACATTTGCGTTTGCCGAGAAATTCAAAAAGAAACCCGATGAACCACCTAAACCGCCCGTAAGCGACATTAAATGCCCGAGTTGCGGAGCAAGCATAAAGTCGGATTTGAAGTTCTGTATCAAGTGCGGAACGAAGTTACCGCCGCCGCCGATAGACGACAAACCGCCGTTTATCCCCGAACCGCCGAAGCCGGAGAACAAATCACCGTTTGCACCAGTCCCCCCGAAACCGGAGGATAAACCGCCGTTTGCATCAGTCCCCCCGAAACCGGAGGATAAACCCAAAAAGGAAGATGAGTTTAAAACAACTTTCGCTCTTTCGGAAACTGCAAGAGAGTTTCTTGAAAAGAAACCCGAGCTTCCGCCGCTGCCGAAACCGGAAGACAAACCGCCGTTTGCTCCGATTCCCCCAAAACCCGAGGATAAATCTCCGTTTGATAAGCCGCCCGTTCCTTTGACACCGCCTAAACCGGCTGATAATTCCAAAACGGCATTTGCGACCGCCGAAGATTCAAAAAGACCTCCCGAAGCTCCGCCAAAGCCCCCTGTGGGTGATACTAAATGCCCGAGCTGCGGTTCGCCTGTGAAACCCGGTGTGAAATTCTGTATTGTGTGCGGAACAAAGATTCCGCTGCCGATAGATGACAAACCGCCGTTCCCCCCGAAGCCCGAGGAGAAACCTCCGAAGCCGATTGATAAACCCAATGAGGCTCAGGGTACTGTATGCTCAAACTGCAATGCCAAGATGAAGACGGGTCTTAAGTTCTGTACGGCTTGCGGTGCAAAGCTTGACGGATTTTTCAGCATTGCAAAATCGAATGCCGATAAGAATAAAATATCCCCACCCAAGCAGGCAGAGGATATGCTCACAATTGCCAAGGCAGGTGCCGTTATTCCCGAAAATAAAAACGAAGCTCCCGATAAATCCGATGTTAAGTGTCCGAAGTGCGGCTTAATGATGAAGTCGAATCTCCTCTACTGCACAAGCTGCGGCTCTATGCTCAACAAAGAAAAAACGAGCGGCACTGTATGCCCGAGCTGCGGTTCTAGTATGGGTGCGGATTTGAAATTCTGTACGGTATGCGGTTCAAATTTAAACAGTTTTCCCACACCTCCTCCGTTAAAACCGATTCCGCCGATACCGCCTGTATCTCCGACACCGCCTGCACCTTCAAGACCACCCGTGCCGCCTG
Source organism: uncultured Ruminococcus sp. (assembly GCA_902801245.1). Classification (GTDB taxonomy): domain Bacteria; phylum Bacillota; class Clostridia; order Oscillospirales; family Acutalibacteraceae; genus RUG592. The sequence goes on along the minus strand of CADCHW010000008.1, from coordinate 77,695 downwards.
TTCCTCAAAGTCCTTCACCGGCAGGAGTGAAGAGATGTCACAGTTGTAATTCGCTTGTCGATTCAAGTGTACGTTTCTGCACAGAGTGCGGAGCACCTATGGACGGAAGTATGCCAAATCCGCCTGTGCCTACGCCCGACCCAATGGGAAGTGTTCCTTTGGGCAAGAAGAAGTGCCAAAATTGCAGTGCGATTCTCGATGCTGATATGCGTTTCTGTACATCGTGCGGCTCTGCTCTGAACGATGCTTCACCAAAACCGATTTCGGGTATCGGAAGCAGTACCGTTTACGCAGGCTCGTCAAGCGATATGTATGAGGACTATAATCAGCCCACTACAGTCTTGTCGGGAAATATGTTTTCAAATGATGATTACAGTCAGCCTACCACAGTGCTTTCGGGCAGTCCTTTTGATGAAGAGGAGGATTTCTCTCCGACAATCAATCTTGACGGTCAGATGTGTCCGAACTGCAAGAGTATGATGGCAAGTGATATGCTGTTCTGTACCGAATGCGGTACAAAACTGTAATATTTACAGTAAGGAGTGATAATTAATGCCAAAATTTTGCGGCAAGTGCGGTGCGATTCTTAACCCCGAGGGAAATTGCCCGAATTGCGACCCTAACCCGAGTACGGAATTTTTAGGGTATAAGGACGGCGAAGCCGTTTCCTTTGAAATTCCCAAAAGTCAAGGAAACACAGTGTATGCCGACCAAAGCAGCTATTCAATCGATTCGGCAAACATTCCTCAAAATCAGCCGCCCGTGAAGTACGAGGGTAATGTTCCCATTCCGTCTTCACCGCCTGTTACCAATGTTCCGCCTGCTCCGGTGCAAGCTCCTCCCCAAAACGTGAACAGACCCCCAAAGAGTAACCGGAGAAAGAACAAAAGCGGAAAAAGTCTTGCTATAAAGCTTGTATGCGTTTTGCTTGTTGTGTGCATTCTTTTTGTGGGTCTGGGAGTTATGACGTATCAGGAGATACTTTACATTCCCGGTGTTTCGGAAAGTCTTAAGCTTTCCGTAGACAATAAGATTTACGGCGAAGAAAGAAACAACTTTGTGATTACAAGCGACAAGATTTCCAATAAGCCTATTAACGATGAAGAAGCTGCCAAAAAGGCTGCAAAGGATTTTACGCTTGACCTCGGATATGACAGCATTGCAGACGGATATGTTCTGATTAATTCCTCCACTGTAGGAGGATATACATATTATCGTTTTCAGGAGAGATACGAGGAATATCCCGTTGTCGGAAGAACAATGACAATCATTGCCGATTCGGAGGGTAATTCCTGTGGTGTTTCGACTAATGTTGTCGATATCAAAAAGAATTTCAATCTTGATATCCCCGATTTTGAAAAGCAAAAAGTTCTCGATGCCCTCGACAGCTTCAGGAAAGCAAGTGTCGATGTAGATGTAAATGCTTACACAAAAAGTATTTACAGCTTCGACCACGTTGACGAACCGCTTTTGGTTTATGAAGTGCTTGCCGTTGTAAATAATATGAATTTCAGATTATTCGTTGACCCCGAGGAGGGCAGTATTATCAATGCTTATTGCTTGGACAGCGGAAATACAGAAATTCTTGAAGGCAACGGCAAGAATATGCCGAATAATCCTCAGAAGTTTAACGGAGAGCTTCACGGTGCTTTGTATGAAATGTACGACCCCGACAGAAAGATTTCCGTTTATAATGCGGATAAGGGCAGCTCGACTATTGCTATCGAGTATTTCGATGCCGATAAAAACTCTTACTTTAACCGCCGCTTTAATCCCGACCACGCAGATACCGCTCCAAATGACGAAGTGTTCGTTATCTATGACGAAAACGGAGAATATTACGAGTACGATAAAGCAAAGGGCGTTTATGCTAAGGACGATATCGAGCTTGGCTTTGACGATATCACGTTTGAGGGTTATGCCGTTTGCAATCTGAATTCGGATAAACCGCTTACTCTTGTAGGAAGCAAAACCAAGACAATCGAAGACGAGCTTGCAGTCCGCCTTATGGTAAAAACAGCTCAGACCTACGATTTCTTCAATGACGTTCTCGGAAGAAAAGGCTATGACGGCGAAGAGGGAAGTATGTTCGCTGTTTGCAACGACAGCAACAACAGCGTCGATAAGGCTTTCAGTGCAGGCGACAATGACGGATTCAGTATGATTACTTTCGGTCACGAGAATCCTATGGAATGGGACGACGTTGCTCACGAGTATACTCATTCCGTAGAGCAGTCCATAAGTGCTTTGAATTATCAAAACGAAAGCGGAGCTATTATGGAAGCGTATTCGGATATTTTCGGAGAGCTTGTAGAGGACTACTGTTACGAAACATATCAAGGAGCGCCCCTCAGCACAAGCAACCTGAATAAAACCTGTGATTGGCAGGCAGGGGAGAGAAATATGATTCTTCCGTATGCAGGAGAATATCCGATGACCTACGAAGGAAATTTCTTTGAAGCAAAGGTAAGCGACGAGAAATGGGAAGAGTCCAATTTGGGCTTGAACAATGACTTCGGCGGAGTTCATAAGAACAGCACCGTTATTTCTCATATGGCATATCTTATGACAAACGGAGATAACGAAAACGCAAACCTTTCAATGGAAGAGCTTGCCAACCTTTGGTACAGAACACTGTTTATTCTTCCTGCGGACAGTACATTTTCGGCTTTCCGTGATTGTATGGAATTGCAGGCTCAAAAAATGTTTGATGACGGCGAGCTTACCGAAGAGCAGAAAAATAACGTTTCAAATTGTTTCGACAGAGCAAACATTCAGTCAATCTTCTATTCCGATAATGTGAAGATTGCAATTCGTGCAGATGAAAACGGGAAGAAGTACAAAGTTAAAATTAACGGTAAGAAATTCAAGTTCTTTACATTAAAGGATTATTCCGAGGAGATTGAGCTTACAAAGGGTGTAGAGGGAGAAGACGGCAAATTTGAATATTCCGATACTCTGGAGCTTAAGGACGGAAGATATACCATAAGAGTTCAGGACGAGGATAACAAAGCGAATTTCTATGACCGTGAAATAGTTGTAATGACGAATGACAAAAATCCGCCGTACAATTCGGAGAATAAGCGAGCAGGATTCTACTTTGAGGAAATCAAGCAGCCTGAAGTTCCGAATGACGATAATTCGGGCGGAGAACCGGCAGCTGAAATTCCCGATGAAGAGCTTCCTAAAGAGAAGCCTTAATCCGAAAAATCGGGTTTTATACTGAAAAGCTAAAAGATTTACCATTTAAAGTTTGGTCAAGCTTTTTAAAGCTTGCGGGGTGCAGGGGCAGAGCCCTGCTCGCTGACAAAACAAATTATTGTAGAAAAATAAATTACCCTCAGCGAAATGAGATAAACTATCAAATAAAAAACAATCAAAAAACAAAAACTCTCACCCAAACCAAAACAGGCAACAGGGTAGCGAATTGCCGTTCTAAGAAAGAAAAGTGGTAAATCTTAAAGCTTGCGAGTATAAACTCTCTGCCTGAGCTTTGGCAGAGAGTTCTCCCCAAATTTAATCATTTGTTGCTATACACGAAAGCTAAAAGATTTACCATTTAAAGCTTGCGAGTATAACTTAGTAATAACAATAAAAATAGGAATACGAATAAAATTATGGCTAAGTTTTGTGGTGCGTGCGGAACACGCAATGATGATGATAACGCAGTAAGATGCAGTAACTGCGGTGCTTTCTTTACAACTGTAACTAATTCACCGAATAACGGCAATTCCGAGGAAATTAATTTCTTCAGCGATTACAGCGGTAACACAAACAATAACGGTTACGGCTATAATAATTCCGCTGCCAATCAGCAGGTGAATTATCAGTATATTCAGGGTGCGGATAAGAATAACAATGCAGTCGGAAAAATTGTCAAAATAATAATATCTCTGTTGCTTGCAGCGGTGCTTTTGCTTGGCTGTACGGTGATTTATGAGTATACGGGATATCGTGCTGTTTTGAATTATTTTGAACGCTATTTTGACGATTATGATTATAGGAAAATAGTCAATAACTACAGTATGGTTGTTTTTGAAACGTCAAACCCGGAGAATAATTACGCAGAGTTGGATCAAGAAGCAAGAGATAAGCTTGAGGAAGTTTTCGGCTATTTTGATGAAGAACTCGGCGGTAAAAATTACGATATGAAATTTAAAATCGTTGACAATCATATAATGTCCGATGACGAATATAATGATTTCATGAACGATTTGGACTATGACAGAAAAAGTGAAATAATCAAGGATGCGAGAATTGTAGATTATAAAATTACGGCATCACTTGACGGTAAAAAATCATCAGCCAAAGTTGAATTGATACTTACTCTCGAAGATGGGAATAAGTGGAAAATTTACAGCTTTGATGAAAAATAATGAGAGTAACTCAGGAGGTATTAATATGATTTGTAAAAATTGCGGTGCACAGCTCCCCGATAATTCCATATTCTGTGGAAACTGCGGAACAGCTCAGGATAAACCCCAGCCTCAGCAGACAGCCGGCTTTGGCGGAAATATGCCGAACCCTGCTCCCCCTGTCGGCGACAACGGCTTTCAGTCTGCTCCTCCGGCTTTTAATCCGAACCCAAATCCCAACGGAGGATTTAATCCTCCCGGCGGTGTTCCTGCCGCTCCAAGCGGCGGCGTGAAAGGCTTGCTGAAAAATAAAAACAATATTATTGTGATTGCAATTCCCGTAGTTGCTTTGATTCTGGTAGCTGCAATCATTATCGGTGTTGTTTCGGTTGTCGGCTCGAATCCCGACAAGACAATCGACAGATATATGACAGCATTCATCGACTGTGACGGCGAGGCAATGTCTTCGGAGGTTTCCAAAAGCTATAAGAGTGCATTCGTTTACGCTCTTGAAACAGTCGATATTATTGAGGACGGCAAGATTAAAGAGGAAGCAGGCGGAGATCTTGATTCGTTTGTTGAAGAATTAATGGTGGAATATTGCGAAGACCAGTCAAATTATTTCTTCTACTCTTTTGAAAAAAATCTTGGTTCAAACTATAAGGCAGAGTACGAGATTACAGCTGAGGAAAAAGCCGATAAAGATGAACTTAACAAGTTTAATGAGATAGTTTCAAGATTCAGCGGCAAGGATTTCAAAATGAACGGTCTTATGCTTGCGGATATTACGGTAAGCGGCAAGAGCGGTTCAAATAAGGAAGAAAAGGAATTAACGCTTTTCCTCTGTAAGGACGGTTCAAAATGGCAGATACTTTCTTATTCCGAGTACGGATACGATTTTGAAGATTTCTACAGCGACATTGATCTTGATGATATCGAGGATTATTTCAGCTAATTTTCATCGGTAATTAAGAATATAATAATTATAAAAACGTTGTCTACCAAATGCGGTCGGCAGCGTTTTTTATTTGTTTCCATAAAAAGTATTGAAAAATTCTAAAATATATGGTATAATAGATTAAAATTTGTATTCAAATTTTAAATGATGAAGTATATGCTTGTATACTTAATTTGCACGAAGTGCAAGCTTCATTTGCCGTAAGGCACACTTCATAATTAGGGGGCTGCATTATGAACAGGAAATTATTGTCTTCAATTTTAATCGCACTTATATTATCCACTGCAATTATTTTGCCGTCAAACGCAGCACAGGTAAACGATGAACCGGAAAAATCGGGAGTAATTTACTTTGACTCGGGTGATTGGAATTCAAAAACCGTTCTGTTTTATATATGGGATTCAACTACAGGAGAGTTTGCAACTAATAATATGGGTTGGATTGACAGCAATACATGGGGTTCAAGAGAAAAGCTTTCCGGTATTCCGACAACAAACAGGGAGGGTATTTTTCAATCGTATGAAATAGATTTCAGCGGACGGGAAAAAGACGCCCTCTATGTTATCTTTCACGACCCCGACAGAGATGTTCAAACCTTTGACTGTATTTTGAATTCGTCCGCTATCGGTCATACCGTACAAAGAAACGGTGTTATTTATGAAAACCCCGAGGACAGCACCAAAAAAGCCGAGGGTGTTGTATTTGACGGCGGCGAAGGGCTTGGCGTGGCTAAACTCATAACCTCCACAGGTAAAATTCAGGGAGATATTATTCAACCCGACGCAAAGGGCGAGGAAATTGTTGCTAATTACATTTTGAAGTTCCTGCACGGCTATGATTCGATTACGCTGGAACCTGCTGTAACAGTGGAATCGGTTGCCAATGCAATTGCAGAGTTTAATACAAATGCCGATGATGTGTGGAAAGTGTACACTTCATTTGAATATGATTTTGAAAATGCTTATCGCTACAATTATGACGAGTACACAGCAAAAGAGGTTATAAGACCGTCCGGCTATAATCCCGATGATTATTACGACAACAAGACAATCTTTGTTGTCAAAGGAGATTACGGAAACATTGACGGTGACGATAAAATCACATCTTCCGATGCACTGAAAATTCTGCGTGCGTCCGTTAATCTTGAAACTCTGAGCGATTCGGAGAAGTACCTTGCCGACGTTGACGGTGACAGGAAAATAACAAGCAATGATTCTCTTGAAGTTCTTCGTTATTCTGTCGGATTGCCGGCACAGTCAAAGACAGGCATATACGTCAATATGACTGTACATAAATTTTGATTATAATATTATATGAAAGGGAGTGCGGATATTCCGCACTCTTTTTTGCCCTAAGCCTATAAAAGACAAAGTATAAATAAAATATTGCAGCATATTAAAAAACAGTTGAAAAAATTTCCGAAAACGTGTATAATAAACTATAGCGGACAACGTCCGCAGAAAACATTTATATGGTGTCTTTATAATTTTATTTATGTTAAAGGTATGATAAAATATGTTATTGCCGAAATTTTCATCGCTGCCTCCCGAAATGCAGAATGACGATGTGAAAAAATATTATGAAATTCTTTCCAAGAAAAAAATTGATTTATTCTTTAAAAGATTTTTTGATATAATTTTCGCTGTTATTCTTTTAGTCATTTTGGCAATTCCTATGGCGGTGGTTGCGGTTTTGGTAAAAGCCGACTCGAAAGGTCCTGTCTTTTTCAGACAAAGACGTGTCACTACAGGCGGCAGAATATTTAAAATTTTTAAGTTCCGTACTATGTGCGTGAACGACAACAGCAAAAATTCTCAGGTCACCGCCGGCACGGACAGCCGTATAACTAAAGTCGGTCACGTTCTTCGCAAGTTCAGACTTGACGAAATGCCGCAGCTTTTCAACGTCCTTTCGGGGGATATGTCGTTTGTAGGCACTCGCCCCGAGGTCGAAAGATATGTTGATAAATATACTCCCGAAATGTATGCAACTTTGCTTATGCCGGCAGGCATAACATCTATGACAAGCATACAGTTCCGCAACGAAGAGGAAATTCTCGAAAAAGCCGATGATGTCGAAAAGGCTTATGTCGAGGATATTCTTCCACAGAAAATGAAATTCAATCTTAATTATATAGAAAAGTTTAACTTCTTTTATGATTTTTACGTTATGATTTTAACAGTGGTTAAGGTCGGCACGTAATCTTATGCTTTGAATATAATATTGTCGTTAAATCGACTGTATTATCAACGAAAGGCGGTGATAGAGTGGAGCATTATAACACACGGTTAGATGCTCTTCGTAACAATACTTCGGTATTTAGAATTGCGTTTGTTATTGATTTGATATTATGTCAAATCGGTTACATCAGTGTACCGGCAATTGTCTGTGCAGTGTTTATATTCATTTGGGGTTTAACCCTTTTTGTTAAAAGATATGTATATAAAAATAATATAAAAAAAGTCAACTACTATGGGTGGCTGCTGCTGTTTATAGCAACAAATATTGTCACTGTCTTCGTGAGAGGGTACAGCTCGGGAATCTGGGAAAGCGTCGGATATGTGCTGTTTTTACCATTGATATTTTTTATGTTTTACGGTCTTCATACGGAAGCTCGTACCGAGAACGGCAGAAAGAAAATATATAAGGAAATATATATACTCTGTAATATTTTGCTTTGGCTGTCGCTTGTGCTGAATATTGTCAGTCTTATTACGCTTTACACAATCGGTAAAAGTATTACCTATATTTTCGGTTACCTTGTTGTATACGAAAACAGATTTACGGGTGTTTACTTTAACCCTAATCTTATGGCTTTTACATCTTTCTGTTCGGCATTCGGCTGTCATATCCTGTGGCAGGGTGATTTCTGCAAAAATGTTACGGGAAAGCCGCTCACAAAATCTCGCCGTGCAGTTATTATGATTTCGGCAGCGGTTAATCTGTTTGTTATTTTCCTTACGGATTCAAATGCGGCAATACTTATTATTGTCTGTTATACAATTGGATATATATGTTATCGTCTTTTCGGCGGCAAGGAGATTAATTTCAGATTGCTGTTCAATAAAGCATTTGCTCTTATCCTTATTTTTGCGGCGGTTACGGTACTCAGCTTTAGCCTGAGATATGTTACTCAAACAGGTACAACCTACACAATGAGTTCACCTCAAGACACAGCCAACACCTTTGAAGACAGCGATGACGCTTTAAACCAAATTACTACATTTGAACATCAAAATAAAAATATCGACAGCGGCAGAATTAAGCTGTTCAAACAAGGTGTGAATGTTATCAAGCACCACCCGATTTTCGGAGTTGGCAAGGGCAACATCACTATCTACGGTAACCGCTACAACAACAATAAGATGAAGTACAGCGACCTCCACAACGGCTATCTTACAATTATAGTCTGTTCAGGCTTTATGGGTTTCTTCTTCTTTATGGGATTTACAATATGCTTAGGCTGGAGAATGGTGAAAACTATTTTCACTGTGAAGCCGACTATCAGAAGCGACATTTTTCCGTGTCTTGCATCGTTTATCGCCGCTTATTGTGTTTATGCTTTTTTTGAGAAAACATTGATTTACGATATCACAATTATGACAACTTTTTTCTGGCTTATTTTGGGTTACGCAGCAGTTTGTATGGAAAGGTATGAGGGAGAGGATTTTAAACTCTACGCTTTTTCGTCGCTGAGTTTGTTTAAAAAGAAAAGTACTCCGAAAGAATCCACAAAATAGGTAGTCATATGTAATATAAAAGGAGAGAATATTATGAAAAACCGTTTACTTGAATTGTTACAAGACAACTGCAAGTTCACCGACCACGAGCTTGCGGCAATGCTCAATACTACCGCCGAAGAGGTGAGAAAGCAGATTACCGAGTTTGAGAACTCCGGTGTTATCTGCGGCTACAAGGCTCTTATTAATTGGGAGAAAGTTCCGGGTTCGGAGGTTCGTGCCCTTATCGAGCTTAAGGTTGCCCCCAAGCGTGACAAAGGCTTTGACGATATCGCCGAGCGTGTTATGGGTTTTGACGAGGTTGAGGGTGTTTACCTTATGGCAGGAAATTACGACCTTGCAGTTTTTGTTAAGGGTCATTCCATTCAGGAGATAGCACTTTTTGTTGCAAAAAGATTGTCGCCGCTTGATTCCGTACTTTCCGCCAGCACGCACTTTATTCTCACAAAGTATAAGTCTAATATGGTTGATATGCAGAATTTAAGCTCCGATAAGGACGAAAGGGAATGTATTGTATAATGGATTATGATTGTTTTTTAAATAAGAAAATTAAGAATACTAAGCCTTCGGGTATAAGAAAATTCTTTGATATTGCAAACGAAATGGAAAATGTAATTTCGCTGAGTATCGGCGAGCCGGATTTCCATACACCGTGGCATATCAGAGAACAGGGTATTAAATCGCTTGAAATGGGTAAAACGTGGTACACCCCGAACAGAGGTCTTTCTCAGCTCAGAGTGGAGATTTGCGGATATTTTGAACGTCGTTTTGGTGTAACATATAGCCCCGATACAGATACACTTGTTACAGTCGGTGGTTCGGAAGCAATTGACGGTGCTTTGAGATGTCTTGTTGAAGAGGGTGACGAGGTGCTTATTCCTCAGCCGTCTTTTGTATGTTATGAGCCGCTAACGGTTATGGCAGGTGCTGCACCTGTAATAATCGAAACCAAAGCGGAAAATGATTTCCGTCTTACTCCCGAGGAAATCGAAGAAAAGGTTACCGACAAAACAAAGCTCCTTATTTTGCCATACCCGAACAACCCGACAGGTGCGTCAATGAGCAGGGAGGACTACGAAGCAATTGCCCCTGTGATTGAAAAGCACAACTTGATTGTATTGTCGGACGAGATTTATGCCGAGCTTTCCTACGGAATGAAGCCGACATCATTTGCAGCGGTCAAGGGTATGAAAGAGAGAACGGTTATTGTCAGCGGATTTTCAAAGGCATACGCAATGACAGGCTGGAGATTGGGTTACGCTCTGGGACCCGAGCCGATTATCTCACAGATGACGAAACTCCACCAGTACGCAATTATGAGTGCCCCGACAACGGCACAGTATGCGGCTATAGAAGCACTTAAAAACGGCGACTTCGACATTGAAGAAATGCGTGAACAATACGATATGAGAAGACGGCTTATTGTTGATTCTTTCAACGAAATGGGATTGACCTGCTTTGAGCCAAAGGGTGCGTTTTACGTGTTCCCGTGCATAAAGTCAACGGGACTTAGTTCGGAAGAATTCGCTTCACAGCTGCTTATGTCGAAGCATGTTGCGGTAGTTCCGGGCAGTGCGTTCGGAGAAAGCGGCGAGGGATTTGTGAGAGTTTCTTACTCCTATTCCGTGCAGCATATCAAGGAAGCTCTCGACAGAATAAGAGCATTTCTTAAAGAATCGAAAAATTCGGATTGATAATTTATTGTAAAAATACATATTTTACAAATACATAAAAATATTCCCATATATTCGGATTTGATTAAATCCGTGTATATGGGAATTTATAATTGTTAAATTGAAATGAAAGTTAAATTCCGTCCGCCGCTTCCGTCAGCACCTCATTTATGACATCAAGCATAAAAGCGATAAACTCCGTCGATTCACAAACATTATTGCAGTATCGAATAACCTTGTAATATTCCTCTTGACGGTTGTGTATCATAGATTCCACAGGCAGCCACGCAAAAACGGGATTCCACTTCGACATCATAAGCGTATGCCAAAGCCTGCCAACCCGACCGTTGCCGTCCGAAAACGGGTGTATCACCTCAAACTCATAATGAAACACACAGCTTTTTATAAGCATATGCACCGTGCTTTCTTCTGCCCAATTCAGTAAATTTTCAACAGCCTCCGGCACATATTGGGGAAGCGTGCCGAAATGAATAATTTTTCCGGTACTGCTGTCAACAACCCCGACCGCCCCCGAACGGTACTCTCCCGATTCCGCCGTAAGTCCTCTCATCATCACACCGTGAGCCTTTAGCAAATCGGTTGAAGAGTAGGGGTTAAGCGTGTCTAAAAGCTCGTAAATCTCGTAGGCATTTTTAACCTCTTCAATATCTTTTGGCGGTGCAATAACACGCTTTCCGTCAAGTACCGCCGTAACCTGTTCTACAGATAAAACATTTTGTTCGATAGCCAGTGAGCTGTAAACTGTGCGAATACGGTTTTTTCTTCGGAGTACGGAGTTTTTGTCAAGCTGAGATGTAACCGTGACTTTTCATGTAAGCTCCGCAGCTTCGGCAAGTAAATCTATAATTTCGTTTGTAATTTTAAAAGGGGGTTCTTTCATTGCAATCACCTGTCGCACAACAGAGCAAAATTTGCCGCAAGGCATACTTCAAGTAAAAATTAATTTTTACACATAATATTCTTCCATAGTGTCAAGGCAAAGACAGCCGAGCCTTTTACCGTCCGCAACACCGCAGTTGATACAAATATTATTGTGGGAGAAGTAAATCTTATCCTCACCGCAAAGCTCATAAGTCGGCACATGACCCGAAACTATGAAAATAGACTCATCGTCAAAATATTTCTTTTCGTAATCAACACGGGTAGAAGTTAAATCCTTTACGGAATAACTCTTAAGCTTTTTACCCTTGTTATCAAAATCACCCAAACCGCAGTGAACGAGAATAAAGGTTTTATTGTTGGTGTCAACAACCTCAAAATTCGCAAAGTCGCAGAGGTAGTCGAGAATATCCTGACGTTCCTCTTCAACAAGCTTGATAAACTCCTCCAGAGTTGACTGACCGCCGTTTTCTCTCCATTCGGCAATACCCTTAACGGTATCGGGACTTAACTTGTCAAGTTTGCCCTCGGAGATATCGTCCATAAGCAGCGACAGCACGTCAACAGCCATTCTCTCGTGACTGCCGATAATCGGATAAATATTAGGGCGGTCTGCCATTTCATTGAGAACCTCGATAGGCTCTGCACCGAAGTCAACAACGTTACCGAGGATATAAAGAGTATCTTCGTCCTGCAAATTGATTTTGTGGAGCATTTCTAAAAATTTATCGTATTCGCCGTGAATATCTGACATTACATAATTCATATTAATCACCCTTATCAATGTAATCTCTATAGCAATAATTATAGTACAACAAAACGAAATTGTCAAATGTTATGTGAGCGGACAACGTCCGCAGGAGATACGTGAAGATAGTCCTCTTTAGCCTTACTTCACGAACCCGACCAAAAATTTATTTATAAAATAAAAAGGCAACAATGAGCTGCCTTTAATAAAGATGAATTTTCAGATTGTATATTAAAAAGTTTTGGAGAGTGATAAAATGCAAACTATAGATGAAGCATTGCAAAAACTAAGCCATTCAAAATTCCGTTCAAAATTCAAACTTACCGAAAAAGATATTGAATACATTAACGAAAAGGGAATAGACACAATCCGAACCCACGCAGAGGACTTCGTGAGAAAACGTCTTGCTCCCGAGTATATCCCGAATGACGGCAAGCAAACACCAATGCGTGGACACCCTGTTTTTGTCGCACAACATGCCTGTGCCTGCTGCTGCCGCAGCTGTTTGAATAAATGGTACAAAGTTCCGATGAACCGTGAACTTACCGAAATTCAACAGCAAAAAATTGTGAATTTGCTAATGTCTTGGATTATTCTGAATATGAAAAATTAGTTATATTAAAAAACATTTGCGAAGCAAACTTCATTTTCACGAAGTGAAACCTACTCACTCCCAGCTTGCTTTAACTTTAACTCCCGTATCAGCAGCCGATTTTTCCAGTCGCTCAATTTCTTTACCCGACAATTTAACTTCGGCAATTTTAGCCAGCGATTTCGCCTGATTCGGCTTGTTGACCCCAATAATCGGCACTGTACCTTTGGCAATAGCATATGCTGTTGCAGTTTCTGAAACGGATAACCCGTGAGATTTTCCCACTTCTTCAAGCGATTGTATCAATGGTTCGATTTTCTTCAAGCGGCTTTTGTTAAACGCAAGACCTCTTCTCGAAAACCTCGGCATAGGATTCTTGACAGTATACTTTCCTGTCAAAGCACCCTGTTCAAGTACCATATACGCAAAAAATGCAGCATTATTTTCCTTGCACCAATCAAGAACACCGTTTTCTTCCGATGTTCTGTAAAGCAGACTGAAATGATTCTGAACTCCCGAAAGCGTACAGCCGTTTTCTTTAACGATTTTATCTGCAAGCTTCAAATCATCAAGAGTAAAATTCGATACACCGATACTCCCTATTTTGCCCTCTTTCTTCATCTTGCAGAGATAGGGGAGAGCTTTGTCTATAAACTTAGGCTGATGAAGCCAATATATATCGGGAATACGTCCGCCGAATTTCTCAATGCTTCCGTTGTACATAGTGTCAACTTTTTTCTCCGAAAATTTACCCATAGGAGTAAACTTGTCACTGAAAATAAAATCTTTTCCCTTTGAGAACTCAGCAAGAAGTTTTTCCGAATTGCCCATACCGTAAACGGCGGCTGTATCGAAAAGTGTAAAACCGCTGTTTGTTGCGATATTAAAACTTTCATTCAGTGCCGCAGGGTCAGCCTTAGAACCGAACACAATACCGCTTCCGTTTTGACCGCTGCCCCAACTCCACGTGCCGACCGCAATCGGCGGAACAGTCTTTCCGTTAATTGTGTAACTCATATAAAATCCTCCCTTAATGCTCGTCTTATCCTGCTCAGTGAAACAGGTGTTATTCCCAAATACGATGCGATGCAGCTTTGTTTAACTCTGTCCTCTATGTTCGGCAGCGACTTCTTGAAATTAAGATATCGCTCCGTTGCACTTTCAAGCTGAAAAGAACTTTCCCTCCGCATTTTGTAAACGATTGTGTTTTCAAGCATTTTTATATAAAGTTCTTTCAGCTCGAAGTCTGCGAAAATCATTGACTTTAATTCATTGGCATTATATTCAAGCACAGTCATATTTTCAATAGCCTCAAAACTTTGACAGGACGGTTCGTTTGTAAAAAAGCTTTCGGCAATGCAAAAACTGTTTTCGTACAGAAAAGCCTTTGTAATGTCGTTGCCGTCGTTGTCGATGTAGTAGCTTCTCCCCAGACCGTTCAGAACAAAATAGACTTTAGTCATACGCTCGCCGATACCCAGAATGAGTTCGCCTTTTTTAAAGGTTTTCGGTTTACCGACAGCTGCGACTTTGAGAATACTTTCCTCGTTTGCTGTCTTGCCGAGGTATTTGTTGAAAACCTTGTTTATTTCTTTGATGTTGATATTGATGTTGCCGTTCATAAGAAAAATCTCCGATAAATTTAGTATATATACATTATACAAGATTTTCTAAACGTTGTCATTAACATATGTTAATGCAATGCATAATTCGTAATGCTAGGGGGAAGTTGGTTTTTCTGAGAAGAATTTTTGAATATATATTGGTTTTGGTTTATCATATGATACAAAGTTAATTTTAATCTAAAAATTATTTGGTAAATTATTAAACATGAACAAAAAATAACCGCCCCAAAAAACAGGAGCGGTATATTATCATTTTTTAATTTTGTTAATATGTTTCAGAAATAAAAGATTAACCTAAAACTCATTTAATATAAACAACTTTCGGTCGGGTACGCAAAGTAATGTTAAGAAGTAACTATCTTCACGTTTTAAAATCAAAAATTATTTCTTCTTCTTTGATTTTGACTGAGTGTTTTTTACAGGCTGAGTCGGAGCAGTTTTCTCCGGGTCTAAAGCATTGTAAGCAAGAGCAGCCAACGCACCGCCGATAAGGGGAGCAACAATAAAGAGCCAAACCTGACCCAATGCAGCAGAACCGTTTGCACAGCCGAAGATAGCCGAAACAAGAGCCGCACCGAAGCTTCTTGCAGGGTTTACAGATGTACCTGTAAGCGGTAAACCGAGAAGATGAACAAGTGTAAGTGACAAACCGATAACAAGTCCGGCAGCGTTGCCAAAGTTAGGCTTGCTTGTAACACCGCAGATTGCAAATACAAATACAAATGTCAAAACAACTTCGGTAATAAATGCAGCTCCTGCACCTATACCCGTTGCGGAAAGACTGCCGTAGCCGTTAGTACCCATACCGTTTTCTGCAAGGAAGTTTGTGCCGGAAAGCATAGCGTAGAGGATAAATCCTCCCACAGTCGCACCCAAAAACTGACTTACAACATAGCCGCAGAACTCCGCAGGAGTGAGCTTCTTGTTGATGAGCATAGCAATCGAAACAGCCGGGTTTACGTGACAGCCCGAAACGTTTCCTACCGAATATGCCATTGCAACGATTACAAAACCGAATGCAAGTGCGATTCCGACATAGCCTGCTCCAAGACCGTTAGTTGCGGCAACACCGCAGCCGAATGTTACAAGCACAGCTGTTCCGAGAAATTCAGCCAAACATTTTTTTAACATAAAAATTCTCCTCTTTTCTAAAATTTACCTTTTTATTTTAACACATTTTTAAGAGATTGTAAAGGAAAATTGAGCAAAAAATATGTTACAAATAAGTAGAATTTCAGATCGAGGAGAATGTTGAATGTGTAATCAAATATGTAATAAATTATACATAGTATGGGTCGGGCTTAAGCAAAATAGCGATAATATCTATAATCCAACCAAAGCCAAAAAGTCCGAAAGTGAAGAGATAAATAATTCCTCCTAGGATTTTTCCCTCGTAAAATTTGTGAATACCAAATTCTCCAAATAAAAGACAAAGGAAAAATGCCACCCACTTACTCTTCGGTTTGCCGCCAACCATTCCGCCGACTACAGCAGCCGAAGAAGAAACGTTGTTATTATTATTGTTGTTGTTAATAATAATCGGCTGATTTGATGCAGCACCGCCGATTTGTTCAACTTGGCATCCGCACATAGGGCAAACTACAGCTTGTTCGGCAATTCTCTGACCGCAGTGCTTACAGAACTTTGTTGCACCCTGCGGCATATTTTGTGCCGGATACTGAACCTGATTCTGACCGGGATACTGCTGATATTGATTCTGTCCCGGATATTGCTGATACGAAACGGACTGATTCTGTCCCGGATATTGTGCCTGATTCTGAGAATGGTATTGAGGCTGATATTCGTTGGGATTCTGAACCATATTGTCAAAACTTAAATTATCATTCATATACTTCGACCTCCAATTACAATATTAATAGCTTAATTGTACAACATTATTTAAAAAATGTCAATAGCTCTTTTCTTGTTAAAAAAAATTTAAAATTATGTAATATAAGATATCAAAACAGTTGAGCTAACCCTATAAAATAATTAATAAAAGAGTTATTTGTCTTTAATTTTACTCGATTATAATTTATTTGTTATTATTTATTCTCTATTCTTTTTTCCATTTCCCACTACAAATTTCAAGCGATTTATGATATAATAATAATAAATCTTTGACGGAGGTTACAAATATGAATGACGAAAATTTAAACGCTCTCTTTGACTTCTGCCGTGAAATCGACAAAGAAAAATTTATCGGCAGACAAACCTACCTTACGGGTGCGGCACGAAAGGAAAACGATGCCGAACACGCATGGCATGCCGCCTTAATGGCTGTTCTTCTAAGTGAATATTCAAATGAAAAAATCGACGTTCTCAAAACCGTTACAATGATTCTCATTCACGATATTGTCGAAATCGACGCAGGCGATACCTACGCTTATGATGAAATCGGCAAGCAAACCCAGCGTGAACGTGAGGTAAAAGCCGCCGACAGAATTTTCGGCATTCTTCCGAAAGATAAGTGCGAACAGCTTCGTGACCTTTGGGAAGAGTTCGAGCGTAACGACACCACCGAAGCGAATTTTGCTCACGCTATGGATAATCTCCAGCCGATGATGTTGAACGACCACACGGACGGCAAAGCGTGGAGAGAACATTCCGTTGTGCTGAGTAAAATTCTCGGCAGAAACAAAACTACCGAACAGGGTTCGGAAACTCTCTGGGAGTACGCATTTAAAAATCTGATTAAACCCAATGTCAAAAAGGGAAATATCATTGACGATATTTCATAGTGAAAATACTTTAAATGAGGTGAAAATATGCTTTTCGGAACTCCCGATAAATTTGCATTTCTGATTGAGCGTGTACCCGAATGGGAAGACGTTTCGTACGTGAACGGTATTATGTATGTATGTTTAAATTGGAAGATGTACCCCGATACGCTAAGAACAACGACTTTAAGCACCGATTTACATTTCCTTTTCAATTCGACTATGCCGAATTTTCAGCCGAAAGTCAATGACGATTTGTACCGTATGAGTACGGCGGATTTGTTTAAAACACTTTGTGAAATTACGTTCCCCGAAGATTACGATATCGATAATGATTACAGTTACCAAGTTCCTTTACAGGAAATAGAAGATTCGAGATATTATTTTTTCGCTGTTGCCTGTGATAACAAAGTTCGTCTGCCGTTGGCAGTTCGCATTCTAGTAGGTAAATATGTCAATGAAGAGATTGTTTTTGACAATGAAATTGAGATAAGTATATCCGAATTTGAAAACATTCGTGATAATCTTTTTGAATATTACGAAAATGAAATAAAAAGATAATAAAAAATCACCAAAATATAAGTGAAGTGAAATATAATGACCGAAATTTCAAAATATTTTGAAAGCACAATAAACATTAACGGCACAGAAACAATTATTGTGAAAAAGGGTCTTGAAGAAAGTTTTTTAAAAAGTGAAACGTTCAGCGAATACTTTTCGGATAATATAATAAATATGTTGTTGTATATACCAAATGTTTGTGATAACTACAATCTGCGTTTCGGAATATTACGTTTAAAAACCAATTATAAAATGTGGAATATTGCCGTTTTGTGTATGCTCATTGACGGCGAATTTCATCACGTTTTTTACAAAGAAAATTGGCTGTGCAGAGAGTGCCGACACAATAACGGACGTGTTTTAATGCCGTTTTTTGAGAGCGGCGACTCTGTTATGCTTCCTTACATTGACTGTTCCAAAATGCCGAAAATTTTCAATAAAATGCCATGCAAAAATTGCGGTAAAATTTTACAAAATCATATTATGTTTTTAGAAAGTGACTATGAATAACAGTAATAAGAAATATTATACATATATGTTAAGATGTGCGGACAACAGTCTTTACACAGGAATTACAACAGACGTAAAACGTAGAATGACAGAGCATTTTTCCAAAAACGAAAAATGTGCAAAATACACAAAAAACCACACCGCCAAAAAGCTTGAAGCGGTGTGGGAAAGTGATAACAGAACGCTTGCCTGTCGGCTTGAATACAGAATTAAACAGCTTACAAAGGCACAAAAAGAAGCTTTGATTTTGCATAACAGCATTGAAGTTATGGCTGATAAAATCGATATTGACAATTACAGAAGAGTAAATTTTGATAAAGATATTACATTATATCCCTAACATTATCCATTTCACTTTGAGTTTGTTGATTTTCCAAAAACTCCCACGAATAGAGGATAAATCCGTCCGTATCGGCGGAACGTGTGTATTCTATTTGAGTTCGTATAATATCGTCGCTTGTCTGCCATGTTCCCTCATCTTCATCACTTCCTGCTTTATATAATGCCAATCCTACATATAATTTTATCCTATCGTTTGTGATAATATTTTTCCAATTGTCAACGGTTTCCTCAAAGGGGAGAGAGGGGTTATCCGAATTGTAGTAAATCTGCGGTGCTATGTAATCTACATAACCGTAACGGCTGCACCACGAGTAAACGTCCGCCCCCATTTCGAGGTCGTTTTCCATATTGCCCTGCGGAGATATACCGAAGAGAATATTTTCGTCAACATTCTTAATTACAGCGTATATGCCCGAAACAAGAACGTTAATATTTGTACATCTCCACTGCATAAGCGGAAGAGGTTCAAAACCGTTGTCAATGCTTTCAACATAATCCGCATAGTCCTCCGAATCGTATTCAAGCTCCGTGAACATATAGAAGTAGTCGTCAAGGTGAACTCCGTCCACGTCATAGTTATTGACAAGTTCTCTCACACCGTTAATGATAAGCGACCTAGCTTCCGGCTGTGACGGATTTAAATACAAACCTCCGTTATACTCAATAAGGTTGCGGTCGTTATTGGGGTTGTCATCGTGCAGCCATTTGTAACACGGACTGTTTTCGCCCAGAGATTTTTTTTCCGTATCGGAAATAACCCTGAACGGATTAAGCCAAGCGTGAAACTCCAAACCTGCCTTGTGAGAAGCGGAAATCATATATTCAAGAGGGTCGTAATCGGGGGCAACCTCCGAATCCCCCGCGAATATATCCGAAAACGGAAATATTTCGGACGGATAAACAGCGTCGCAGTGAGAACGAACGTGAACAAAAAGCGTGTTGATACCGTTGTTTTTGGCAGTTTTGATAATTTCGTCAAAGTGAGATTTGAACTCGTCCTCACTCATTTGGGTGCTGCCGTTTGATAAATTAAAGTACGGCACCCAGACTCCACGCATTTCGTCTTTGTGGAAAACGTGAGTCTTATTTGAAACTTTTTTGGGAGTGATAATAATTTCGTCATTAGTTTCCGTGTTTATGTTGGGTGGCTTGTTAATATTGCTGTCATTATCGGCGGCTTTTAAACAGCATAACAAAATTGTTGTGATAAATAAAGCAACGGATAAAAATACAGGAAAAGTTCTTTTAAGGAAATTTAACATAGCAAGACGACCTTTCTATAAAAATATCTTTTGGCGGAGCGAAGCGTGTTAAAAGTTTGGTCAAGCTTTTTAAAGCTTGCGTGCGACGGAACACCCCAAGAAGCCGAGCCGTAGGCGACAGCTGATTGGGAGGTGTTCCTAGTGGTCTTGCACCATCAAGGGCAGAGCCCTTGTCGCTGACAAAACAAATTATCGTAGAAAACAAAACTACCCTCAGCGAAACTAAATAAACTATCAAAGAAAATAAAATAAAAACATATATCAAATAACATCTTTCCTTACAAACCAAAACAGGCAACAGCACAGCGAATTGCCGGTCGAAGAAAGAAAAAGTCAAAATACCCGACCTTATTCCTGCGGACGTTGTCCGCCGAATTGCCGGTCGAAGAAAGAAAAAGTCAAAAT
>CADCHW010000008.1:0-57280 GCA_902801245.1 uncultured Ruminococcus sp. | reverse complement strand
ATTCCTGCGGACGTTGTCCGCCGAATTGCCGGTCGAAGAAAGAAAAAGTCAAAATACCCGACCTTATTCCTGCGGACGTTGTCCGCCGAATTGCCGGTCAAAGAAAGAAAAAAACAGCACACTTCACCATAACTATTATAACCAATCCGCCGTGTCAAAAGAGGTAAAATATGGGTACTAAAATAAATTTCAAAGTAAACGAAGATTACGATAAAAAACTTGTCAAAGAATTTCTGAGAAGAAAATGTGAAGTATCGTCAACATTACTTCGGCAACTAAAACTTATTGATAACGGAATAACAAGAAACGGAGAACATATCCGTGCTGTAGATACCGTGAATGTCGGCGATGAAATTGTGATAACTCTCCCCGAAGAGAAAAACGATACTACCCCCGTGAATCTCCCGATTAACATTTTGTACGAGGACGAGCATATTATAATTTTTGATAAAGCACCGTTTATGGCAGTTCACCCCGTACACGGTCATATTGACGATACTCTTGCAAATGCGGCGGCTTACTATGCGAAAACTCACGGCGAGCTTTGGACTTTCCGTGCGATTAACCGCCTTGACCGTGACACCTCGGGAACACTGCTTGCCGCAAAAAATGCGTATGCGGCGGCACGTCTGCCGAAAACAGTGAAGAAAAAATATATTGCCGTCTGTGAGGGTACTATCGAAAACGGCGGAACTGTTGACGCACCTATTCGCTTAAAAGAGGGACATTCCATTCAGCGTGAGGTCGGCGAGGGCGGAGTGCGTGCGGTTACGCATTATAAGCCGATTGAGTGGGGGAATAATCACACACTTGTCGAGTTTGATTTGGAAACAGGCAGAACGCACCAAATCAGGGTACATATGTCATATCTGGGATATCCGCTTGCAGGTGACGATATGTACGGCGGTTCACGTGCGTTAATTAACAGACAGGCTTTGCATTGCGGTGAGGTGAGTTTTATTCACCCGATTACCAATGAGTTTATGAGGGTTGAATCTCAGCTGCCGAAAGAGTTCACGCATATTTTGTTAGGATAAATACAAAAATTCCGCACATACTCAAATAAAGAGTTTGTGCGGATTTTATTATTTTTTACTATTAACAAATCTATCCACAATATATTTGTGTGCTTCGTTCTCAATGCTGTCGTCAAGGGGTTTAAGTTCCGAGGGAAGTCCTCTCTGCTCCAGCATCATTTTTATAATGTGGTCGCTGAGAACGGGATTTTTCGGCAGCAGCGAACCGTGAAGATATGTCGCAATAACGTTCTTATACACAACACCCTCATAACCGTCCTTGCCGTTGTTTCCGTTGCCGTAAAGTACCTTTCCGAGGGGAGTATGATTGTTAATGTTTGTTCTGCCGCCGTGATTCTCAAATCCGACAATAGTTCCGAACTGTTCGTTTTCGAGAACAACGTTGCTAATCAGACGTGTGTCGCCGACTTCCGTCTGAATATCCAGAATTTCCAAACCCTGAATAGTTTCCTTTTCAAGCTTGTAGTAGCTGCCGAGAAGCTGATATCCTCCGCAGACCGCCACAAGTACACCGCCGTTTTCAACGTATGCCGAAATTTCTTTTTTCATTGAAATAAGCTTGTCACGAACGAGGAGCTGTTCTCTGTCCGAGCCGCCGCCGAGGAAAACAAGGTCGTAATCTGTGAATGTTATTTTTTTGTTTCCGTAAACAGAATCAACTTGAGTTTGAATATCTCTCCATTCGCAGCGTTTTCTGATTGTGGTAATGTTGCCGATATCGCCGTAAAGATTGAGCAAATCGGGGTAAAGGTGAGCAATTCTCAGTTTCATTTTTCTTCCTCCAGTTCACTCAAAATCTTTTTAGTCGAAAACAGCAGCGTGTAATTTACCACAATGTAAACTCTTTCACCCTTGCCGTTGACAGCGTTCAGAATATCCTGCTTCATATCGCCGCCGACAGTCATTTTCTTTTCGTCTATGTCGCAGTATTTCAAGCGGACAGCCATATCCTTTGAGCGAATACCCGTGGTTGTGTAGCTTGTAATCGAATCGTTTTTGAGCTTCTCGAAGTCAACGTCCCAGAGCCACGAAACATCGTTTCCGTCGGGGTCGTTGTCGTTAATGCCGATTATAACGTCCTTTGTACGCTTTTCGTTGATAATGTTTCCGATACTCTGATTGAAGCTCGCAGGATTTTTAGCAAGGTTGAAAACAACAAGCTTGTTCTTAATCGTAAACTCTTCCATTCTGCCGATTTGACCCTTGTACTTCTGCAAACCCTTTGCAATGTCTGATTTTTCAATGCCGCAGCTGTCGCAGAACGCAAAAGCCGCAAGAGCGTTGTAAATGTTGTAAATACCCTTGCACGGTAAATCAACGTGAGTTGAGCATACATCAAAACTAACATAATCGTCAACGGTAATATTTTTACCGTCATATTGGGGCATAGGTCGTGAAAATCCGCACTTGTCGCAGTGATATTTACCCAGTTGACCGTATTGGTAAAAGTCGTACTTAAGCTCGTTTCCGCAGGCACGGCAGTAACGTCCCTCACGGGTTTCGTTAAGGTTCAGACCGAGATTTTCTGTGATACCGTAGTAACGGGTATTCTTGTAATTCGTGCCGAGAGAAGCAGTAAGAGGGTCGTCGCCGTTGAGAATAAGCGTAGCGTCCTTAGCCTTGTCGAGAGCCATTTGTATATATGAAATAGTCGTGTCGATTTCGCCGTAACGGTCCATTTGGTCACGGAAAAGATTCGTGATAACAATTTTTGTGGGGGTGAGGTACTTTAAAATAATACGGGCATAAGCCTCGTCCATTTCAAGACAGGCATAATCCGCCTTAACCCTGCCGCCGAGAGTACTGTACGAAATGAAAGCGGAAACAACACCCGAAAGCATATTTGAACCCACTTTGTTGCATACTATCTTATAGCCTTGATTTTCGAGAACGGTGTAAATCATATTGTTAGTGGTAGTTTTGCCGTTAGTACCCCAAACGGCGATGATATCTTTTTCGATATCGTTTGAAAGCCTTGTGAGGATATCGGGACAGATTTTCAAAGCGATTGAGCCGGGCATAGAGCTGCCGTTCTTGCCGAGAAGTCTTGCACCGGCAGCGGCGAGCTTTGCCGCCCAGATTGCTAAAATTTTACGCATTTTACAACCTCCGAATTTTGTATTCTTTTCTTTTTCTTTATTTATAATAATACCATTATTTGACCAGTTTGTAAAGAATTATTTTTAATACAGCGGCGGACAACGTCGGACAACGTCCGCAGGAGAGAGGGGAACATAAACTTAACTTATTATTTTTTCAACAGCATTTGACAAATATATATCTTTTGTAGTATTATTAATACAGAAGTTTTTTAAGGAGCGAAACTCTATGCAGTATTGTTCAAAATGTAAAAAAATCGAGTTTTCCGAAAACAAAAAATGTGACTGCGGAAAAAAGTTTGCAAGTAAAATAGATTTAAACCAACCCGTAAAATTAATTACCGTGGACGAGATGAATAAAGGCATAGTCGAGCAAACTCTTGTCAAAGCAAAAATCCCGTATTCGGAGCAGGTTGTTTCAAAAATTTCGCCTGTTATGGGCGTTGCGGACGGAAGCTATATCTACTATGTTCCGATTAGCTTTTTCAAAAAGGGAATTGACGCTCTCAGCGGTGTTTCCGCTATGGAAATTCCCGAGTATTACGATAAGCTTGACCTACCGGACGAACCCGAGTGGAAAGAGATGTCGCCGACTAAACGCAGAATTGTTAAAATTTTGTCAATTGTCGGTTTTATTGTAGTAGTGTATCTCTGTGTTGCGGCGGTTGATTTGCTTGCTGATTTCCTTACTGTACATTTATAATCCGATAGGGGTGAAAATATGCTAAACGAAAAATTTGTTTCCGCCGTGGTAGTTGCGGCAGGTTCTTCAACGAGAATGAAATCCAATGTCAGTAAACAGCTTTTGAAAATAGGCGATAAGACCGTTTTGCAGCATACAGTCTACGCTTTTGAATGTTCGGGGATTGTTGATGAAATTGTCATTGTCTGTCCCGAAAGTGATATTGATACATTCAAAACGCTTTTCGATGATACCGTAACTGTTCCGATAAAGTTCACAAAAGGCGGAAGTACAAGACAAAAATCCGTGGGCAAAGGTGTTTCAATGGTCAATAAACGCTGTGATGTCATAGCTATTCACGACGGTGCAAGACCTCTTGTAAAACCCACAGATATTCAAAAGGTTGTCAAAGACGCTGTAACGTTCGGTGCGGCTACACTTGCAGTGCCTGTAAAAGATACGGTGAAATTGGTCGAGAATAATACAGTTGAAAGCACACCCCCGAGGGATAAGCTGTTCATCATTCAGACCCCACAGGTATTTGACAAAAACACCTACAATAAAGCGTATCAAAAAGCAATTTCCGACAATAACGATTTCACGGACGATTGTCAGCTTATAGAATCCGTAGGCGGTAAGGTACATATCACTATTGGAGATTACACAAACATAAAAATAACTACCGCCGAGGATATAGCGGTAGCGGAAGCATTTCTGAAATTGAGGTGAGAATATGAGAATAGGTCACGGTTACGATGTACATAAGCTTGTTGAGGGCAGAAAGCTGATTGTAGGCGGTGTTGAGATACCTCATACGTTAGGTTTGCTTGGTCATTCCGACGCAGACGTACTTCTTCACGCAGTAATGGATTCTCTGTTGGGAGCGGCGGCACTGGGCGACATAGGCGGACTTTTCCCCGATAACGACCCAAAATACGAGGGTGCGGACAGTCTTGTGCTTTTGAAAGAGGTACGCACGGCAATTGGTGAAAAAGGTTACAAAATATCAAATATAGACGCAACAATAATTGCACAGAAGCCGAAGATGAAACCGTATATTCAGCAAATGCGGGAGAACATCGCCAACGTTTGCGGCATTGATATCGACTGTGTAAACGTAAAAGCGACTACAGAAGAGAGATTAGGCTTTACAGGCAGGGAAGAGGGAATATCCGCACATGCGGTAAGTCTGATTTACTAGGATTTGACTATTTTGAAAAACGGTGTTATAATATAACATATATTTGACGAAAGGAAGAATTTTATGTATATCACTTGTTTGGATTTGGAAGGTGTACTTGTACCCGAAATCTGGATTGCGTTTGCGGAAGCTTCGGGTATCCCCGAGCTTAAAAAAACTACCCGTGACGAGCCGGACTACAATAAACTTATGGAGTACAGAATTGCTATCTTGAAAGAACATAACCTCGGTCTTAAAGAGATTCAGGACGTTATCGCAACTATTGACCCTATGCCCGGTGCTAAGGAGTTCCTTGACGAGCTTCGCTCATTGTGTCAGGTTATCATTATCAGCGATACGTTTACTCAGTTCGCCGCTCCGCTTATGAAAAAACTGGGTTATCCGACTATCTTCTGTAACTCCCTTGTCGTTTCCGACAGCGGCGAGGTTACGGGATTTAAGATGAGAGTTGAAAACTCGAAGTTTACAACCGTTAAAGCTTTGCAGTCTATCGGTTACGAAACTATTGCAAGCGGTGACAGTTACAACGACCTCGGTATGATTAGAGCAAGCAAGGCAGGCTTCCTCTTTAAGAGTACCGACAAAATCAAGGCTGATAACCCCGACTTGCCCGCATTTGAAACTTATGACGAGCTTCTGAATGCTGTCAAAGCTGTTATTGCGGACTAAATTATTAAACAATACATAAAAATCAAAGCAGACACTTTCGGGTGTCTGCTTTTTTAAGTTGGTAAAATATAACATAATAATGCTTGAAATTATGCTATATGTTTTTATATTCATAGATATCATGATACGATTATCCTTATTTCCTATAACAAAATATGAATAAACATTAAAAATATGTTGCAATTTCACTAAAACTTTGTTATAATTAAAAAAGTTAGATTTTGTGATAAATATTGTCAAATCTAATCTCTTGATTATAATATCGATATATTGTATGAAGTGTGAAAAAAACCGTATTTTCTGAAAACGGAAAGTTTTTAGATGAAATTGAAATTTTGTAATTATACTCGAATGCGTTAAGATTTAGCGACAATATTTAAAAAATCGAGTTTTTTTTAAACCCCTCCGTCAGCCTTACGGCTGCCACCTCCCCTAAGAGTGGAGGCTTTTTGGTTCTCGATTTATCAAGGTCGCCCCTTATAGGGGAGATGTCCGCAGGACAGAGGGGTTTAATTGAATTTGCTCAATCTTTTAGATTTTGAGTATATTTTATTAAGGAAAGAGATGAATATTTATGAACGTTGCAGTTTGCGATGAAAATTCCAAGGATTCGGAATGTCTTATTGATATGCTGAAAAAATATTTTTTTGAAAGAGAATTACCCGTAAACATTTTCGGATTTGGCAGTGGTGAAGATTTGCTTTATGAAGTCAAGGGCGGTTTGAGCTTTGACCTTGTTTTCCTGAGCGTTGAGCATAACAGTTCGGTTGGCATTGAATTTGCATATCTGTTAAGGGAGGTTAATTACAGCCGTGAATTGATTATCGTAAGCTCTTCGGTTGATTTCGCCGTTGACGGCTACGAGGTCGGTGCGGTGGGATATCTTACTAAACCGTGCGAGGTTTTGATTTTCCGCAAAGTAATGGAAAGAATTTCCGGAAAGTTCAGAATTGATACATACCCGATTAAGCACAGAAACAGTATTGTAAGATTACCTTTAAGCGAAATTATTTACGTTGAAAGCAATAATTCAAAATGTACCGTTCATACGTCAAGCGGCGATAATTACACGCTCTATAAACATTTGAACGTTATAGAAAACGAACTTTCCGATAAGTGTTTTCTACGGTGTCACAGAAGTTTTATTGTAAATATGAACTGTGTTGCGGCGGTAGATGACGATTTCGTTATGAAAAGCGGCGAGCGAATTTTGATACGGAAGAAAAGCCGTAAGGAGATTAAGGATATATTCTGGAATTTTTTATCACAAAAAAATAACTGAAAAAGCATTAAAAAAACTCCAAAAGATGATTTTCACCTTTTGGAGTTATAATTTTATATATTGTACTCATAGTCGTCGGGAATATCGGGCATATAGTACGGTATGTTGGAAATATCCGCCAGATTGTACGGAGTATTCTGATAAACATAATAATTAAGCCAATTGGTAAATAATAAATTGGCATAACTTTTCCAACACATTACGGGAGTTGCGTCGGTATTGTTCTCGGGAAAATAATTACTCGGGATTTTCGGGTCGATACCTTTCTCAAGGTCACGGAAAAATTCTTTGGCAAGAGTATCCCTGTCATATTCGGGGTGACCCAGAATGAAGAACTGCCTGCCGCTCCTGCTTCCGATAATGGATACACCTGCTTCGTCCGAAAGCGACAGTATTTCAAGCTCCCTGTGCCGCTGAACGTCAATAGTGCGAACACCGGTGTTTCGTGAATGGGGGAGATAGAATATATCGTCAATTCCACGCATTAAAGGGTGTTTTGCTTTCAGAACCCTGTGAGAGAAAATACCCGACAGCTTTTCGTCGAAAATATATTTAGGAATACCGTAATGATAATAAAGACCTGCCTGTGCTCCCCAGCATATGTGAAGAGTTGAGTAAACATTGTGCTTGCTCCACTCCATAATTTTGCAAAGCTCGTTCCAGTAGTCAACCTCGTTGAAATTCAGAAGCTCAACCGGTGCTCCCGTGATAATCATACCGTCATAGTAGTTATCCTTAACCTCGTCAAAGACCTTGTAAAATGCGGTCAAATGGTCAAGAGGAGTGTTCTTCGAGGTATGTGAAGCCATTTGCAGAAGCTCGATTTTAACTTGAAGCGGACTGTTTCCCAGAAGCCGTAAAAGCTGAGTTTCGGTTACTATCTTTGTCGGCATAAGATTGAGAATAATTATGTTAAGCGGACGAATATCCTGTGACATAGCACGTTCGTCACTCATAACAAAAACATTCTCACTCTCCAAAACCTTTGCGGCAGGCAAATCTTCGGGAATATTAATTGGCATTTAATCACCTCTTACTGAGGGTCGGAACTTTCCGACAAAATACTTTAATCTTTCTTATTTCTTCTTTATTCTCTATTCTTTAATACTGTTTTCCCCAGAATACTTGGTGCTTTGCAGGTTTGCCGCAGCATACACAGACATCGGAAAGATTCTCCTCTTCAAACGGAATACATCTCGACTTAACACCGCCTGTAACGTCTTTAATCTTGTCCTCGCATTCAACGTCACCGCACCACATAGCCTTGATGAAACCGGGCTTGTTCTTTGCAGTGTCAACAAATTCGTCAAACGTTACGGCAACGTGAGTTTTCTCGTTCATATTGTCGAGAGCTTTCTGATACATACCCTCGTGAACAGCCTTTAAAGCCTCTCTTACAGCTTCTTCAAGATTGTCAAGGGAAACAAATTGCTTCTCACGGTTGTCACGTCTTACGATTACACACTGATTCTTCTCAATGTCTTTCGGACCTATCTCAACTCGTACCGGCACACCTTTCATCTCGTACTGACTGAATTTCCAGCCGGGGCTGTTGTCGGAATCGTCAAGCTTAACTCTGAACTCCTTGGCAAGACGTTTCTTAAGCTCGTCTGCCTTTTCAAGAACACCCTCCTTGTGCTGTGCAATCGGGATAATCGCAACCTGAATCGGAGAAATCTTCGGGGGCAGTACAAGACCGTCGTCGTCGCCGTGAACCATAATTATAGCACCTATCATTCTTGTAGACACACCCCAAGAGGTCTGGAAAGGATACTGCAAGGTGTTATCTCTGCCCGTAAACTTGATGTCAAAAGCCTTAGCGAATCCGTCGCCGAAGTAGTGAGAAGTACCGCCCTGCAAAGCAACACCGTTGTGCATCATAGGCTCGATTGTGTAGGTAGCTTCCGCACCTGCAAATGTTTCCTTACGGGTTTTCTTGCCGACAACCGCAGGAATAGCGAGAGTTTCTCTGTAAAAGTCCTCATATACCTTAAGCATTGTGAGGGTTTCCTCCTGAGCCTCCTCGGCTGTTTCGTGCATTGTGTGACCCTCCTGCCACAGGAACTCCGATGTTCTGAGAAACGGACGTGTGGTTTTCTCCCAACGCATTACACTGCACCATTGATTATACAGCTTTGGCAAATCTCTGTAGGAATTGATTACATTTTTGTAATGCTCACAGAAAAGAACCTCGGAAGTCGGACGAACGCAAAGACGTTCCGAAAGCTTCTCCGAACCGCCCTGAGTAACCCATGCAACCTCGGGAGCAAATCCCTCAACGTGGTCTTTTTCTTTCTGCAAAAGGCTCTCGGGAATGAGCATAGGCATATAAACGTTCTCGTGACCCGTTTCCTTAAAGCGGCGGTCGAGGTCGGCTTGAATGTTTTCCCAGATAGCATAGCCGTAGGGTCTGAAAATCATACAGCCCTTAACCCCGGAATAATCGCAAAGCTCGGCTTTCTTTACAATATCCGTGTACCACTTTGCGAAGTCCTCATCTCGTGAAGTTATGGCTTCTACCATTTTTTTGTTCTGTGCCATTTTTGTACCTCCATATTTATTACTATACAACTTATTATTATACCCTTTATACAAAGAGATTTCAACCTTTTTCGATAAAAATTTCTTAATTGGTCGGCAACGGTCGGCAGAAAAGCGGACATTGTACGCAAAATTATTATTCTTCTCCGTTTTCCTTTAGGAACTCTCTGACTTTCGCTTTTTGACCCTCCGAAAAAACTCCTCTGACCTTTATCCACTCTTCGGCGGCACGATACTCGTTATAGCCTTTAAGCTCGCAGTAAGTTCTCCATTCCCGACGTGTAAGCGGCTCGGACGGCTCGCCCCCCAAGGGCGTGACGGACGGCAGAGCCGATTTTTCTTCTTCTGTGGTGGTGTGTGTGTGTGCCTGTAGGGCACACACACCACCACTTGTTTCCTTGTTACATTGTTTCTTTGTTACGTTGTTGCCCTTTGCTTGCCCCTCGCTTGCCCTTTGTTTGCCCTTAGCCTGCCCAAAGCTTGCCTTTTGCGTGTCTTTTGCCTGCCTTTTGTTTGCCCTTGACTTTTCATTCTGATTATCTATATCTTGATATAAACAATAATTTTGTACAGTGATAATTGAAAATTTTGAGGTTGTTTTAACTGAAATTTCACCTGTTGATTTTAGGTGCTTTAAAGCGGTTCTTACTTCCTTATCGGATAAATTTAAAGCGGCTGCCAAATGATGAATAGATGTAACGACAGTGCCACGGGGAACAGGTGTTCCTTGAAAATTACCGTCTTTAAAATTGGCAGTGAGAAGCAGTTCCAAAAACACCGCCTTTGTTTTTGTATCGGTGTACCATTCCCATTCTCTGAACTTTCTGAATAACAATACGAATCCATTGAGCTGTACAGACATTTTTATCCTCCTAAAGCTTCCTTGTGGTTGTAAAATGAATTTCCTATTATAATCAAAATCTAAAAGATTTAGCAAATTAAAGTAAACCCCTCTGTCCTGCGGACATCTCCCCTATGAGGGGCGACTTTGAGAAATCGAGAAATCAAAAGCCTCCCTTTTAAGGGAGGTGGCAGCCGTAAGGCTGACGGAGGGATTTTTTTAAGATTGTCGCTAAATCTTTTCGCTTGTGAGTATAATTAAAAATTAAAAACGTTCTTCTATAACTCCCTTAAAATCCGTAAAAATATGCGTGCATATATGCAACTTTTCAGAAAAGTTCACAAAAAATTCAAAAATAAAATCGCCCAATTTTAAAGAGGGCGAATGTTTTTTGATACTATAATAACGAACATTTAAGATTTACCACTTTGCTTTCTTACGACCGGCAATTCGCTACGCTGTTGCCTGTTTTGGTTTGTATCGAAGAAATTAGGGCTCTGCCCCTGCTGGTGCAAGACCACTAGGAACACCTACCAATCAGCTGTCGCCTGCGGCTCGGCTTCTTGGGGTGTTCCGTCGCCCGCAAGCTTTAAAAAGCTTGACCAAACTTTAAAATGGTAAATCTTTTTGAACTTGAGTATAATTGTTGGTAAAAATCACTTTATGTTTTCAATATAATCGACAATATCTCCGACAGTCTTGATATTCTCGATATCCTCATCGGGAATTTCAACCTCAAACTCGTCCTCGATTGCCATAAGGATATCTGTCAAATCAAGTGAATCCGCACCCAAATCCTCGGCAAGGTTAGTGTCAACCGTGATTGAATCTTCATCTTCGTCAAACTTCTCAGCCAAAATAGCTTTAATTTTCTCGAATACCATATGTATTCCCTCCTGAAAAATAATTTTTTACATTGACATTGTGCATTTTAGGCGATTTTGTATAATAAATACAGATTGTTTCCGCATTATTACGAAAAAATGCACGAAGCGTAAATCGATATGAATAACACGCTATACACATATTATTAGGTAACAGCGTATTTGTCAATATGTTTTTTGAATTTTTTTTGAAATTATTATAATTTTTTTTAAATTTTCGTGTTTGTCCCATTTGATTGAAACGAAAATTCCCACGCATATTGACACCGCACTCTTTTTTGTGTATAATCAGAATTAAAGAATAAAGAATGAAGAAGAAAGAATAAATAATAAAGTTTGGAATGGGGAAAATACTATGAGTTTGAATGTGTTGGCTTTGTTAGGCAGTGAGTTCGATAATGTTGACCGTGACGCTATTCAGGAAATTTCACGGAAAACTGATATGGTTACATCTGTTATTTTGACTATTGTAGTAGCGGTATTCCTTATTTTTGTAGTATATCTTGTGTATCTGCATATTACAACGAAGAAGCCGAAAAGGTCGGTGGAACGTTTCAGGGAATATAAAACAGCAGAAGCTAAAATTATTGGCATTGAAAAAGTTCCGTACTATGTTCAGCCTTATACTCCTAAGCCCGAAAAAACCGAGTATCTGCAAGTTTATGAAAGACACGGAAGAAGCCTTTCTTTTAACAAAGCAAATGCGGAGAAGAATAAAATGTTAATTTGGGAGAATGCAAGCAAGTCTTGGGAACAGCCGTGGAAGTCTGTAGAGAAATCTCGCTACAAGGTTCGCTATGAGTTCAGCACCAACAGCAATAATTTGTATTCGGGGGAGTGCTTTGTTTACGAGGAAAGCGAGGATATTCAGGTCGGCAAGACTATCGAGATAAAATATGACCCGACTAATCCTATGGTGAATTTTTCGGCATATAGTGCCCCTGTAGGAACACGGTAATAATAATGCGTAATTGTGATAGGCGGAAATTAATCAATCAAACGAGAATTTGTTTTTTGCTCGTAATTTGTAATGTGTAATTACAGTGGGCGAGTGCGTGAAGTTGAAAATATAAAGACTATTTTTGCTTGTTTCCTGCGGACGTTGTCCGCCTCTATTGATGAAGTGAATAAAATACTAAAAGAAATTATTGATAAAATTGAATGAAAAATAATAAAACAAAATTTACAAACCGCAATATCCGTCTTGAAATAAAGAGGATTTTGCGGTATAATTATATTATGTGTAATTTTATAACGAAAGAAGTGTTTTAATATGAGCAAAAAACATTACGGTGTAATAGGTCACCCTATCAGTCATACGCTGTCACCGTTCATTCATACAAGACTGCTTGCACTGTCGGGTATTGACGGAGATTACGGAGTTTTCGACATCGCACCCGAGGAGCTTGACCAAAAATTCGCTGACACTCTCTCCAAGCTTGACGGCTTCAATGCGACAATTCCCCATAAGCAAGCCGTTATTCACCTCCTCACCGAAAAGGATTCCACCGCCGATTTGTACGGTTCTGTAAACACTGTGGCATTCACTCACAATCAGGACGGCACTTATACTTCAAAAGGCTATACAACCGACGGTATCGGATTTCAAAAGGCTCTTGAAAACGCAGGTATTGAGTTCGGTAAAACAGTTACAATCGTAGGCTGCGGCGGTGTCGGAAGAGTGTTTGCGAATACCTGTGTTCCGCACGGCTGTAAGCTCAATATCCTTGAATGTGAAGCGGCTTTGGAGAACGCACGCACTTTTGCGGATTCACTCAACGAGAGATACGGCGAGGGTACGGCGACAGTGTACGCAACAGCCGATTTTGACGGCGAAAGCGACCTGCTTGTCAATGCTACTCCTATAGGTATGTTCCCGAAAGTTGACGCTTGTGCGGTGTCCGACAGCGTTATCGAAAAGGCAAAGGCTGTGTTTGACGCAGTGTATAACCCCACCAACACTCTACTTGTGAAAAAGGCAAGGGAAAAGGGCATAAAGGCTATTTCGGGAATGACTATGCTTGTGTATCAGGCGGCTGCCGCTCAGACTATCTGGAACGGCTCGGAGTTTGACCCGAAAGACATAGAACAGCTTGCCGAGGACTGCTATAAGGAGCTGAACAAGTGATGAAAAAAAATATTATTTTGTGCGGATTTATGGGGTGCGGAAAAAGTACCGTAGGAAAACAATTATCCGAAAAAATGGGTATGAAATTTATCGATACCGATTCTTATATCGAGCAAAAAGAGGGTATGACTATTTCGGAAATTTTCGCCGAGAAAGGCGAGGACTATTTCCGCAGTCTGGAGCTTGAAGTCTGCAAGGAACTTTCAAATCTGCATGCAGCCGTTATTTCCACAGGCGGCGGCACACTGCTTAAGGACGAGAATGTTAAGGCTATTAAAAAGAACGGTGTTGTGTTTTTGCTGAATGTTTCGTCAAATACGGTTCTTACACGCTTGAAGAGTGACGACACACGTCCGCTTTTACAGAGAGAGGATAAGGAGAAAGCTGTTAAAATGATGCTTTCGCAGAGAACTCCGCTTTACAACAGAGCAGCGGATTATGTTATTGACGCAGAGGAATCCCCGAGAAAGGTTTGCAGCCGAATTATGAGTGTTTATAATTCGATTAAGTAATCACGTTTGGAGAGTGGAGTAATTAATGAACGTGTATATTTATCCTGTTGTTATGACATTAATGTTGACAGTACCGTTTTTTACGGGATTGTATCTTAAAAAGTCAAAACGTTTGGACAGCGATTTGATTTGTTGGCTGATACTTTTAACGGGTTTGTTACTCAGAATTATTTATATTTCTTATACCGAGATAAATGTACGTCAGCATGATGTTCACCAATTTTTTGAGCATAATGCCGGACACGGCGAATATATATGCTATCTGTACGAAAACAGGACTCTGCCCGATTTTGACCCGAGAGATATTTTCCAGTTCTATCACCCTCCGCTGCACCATATCATATGTGCGTTGTGGCTTACGATAATTAACAAGCTGGGTATGTCGGCTGAAACAACGGGTGTTCAGTCGCTGCAATTCTTGACGGTGACATATTCCTTTTTGTATTCCGTTTTTGCATATAAGGCGTTGGGGCTTCTCGACCTCAAACCTAAAACAGTTCAAATATGTACGGCAATTGTAACCTTTCACCCGACGCTTATTATACTTTCAGGAAGTCTTAATAACGATATATTGTCATCTCTGCTTAGTATGACAGCAATGTATTATACAATCAAATGGGCAAAAGACAGAAAATGGCTTGACATAATAATAATTGCATTTTCAATCGGTCTTGGAATGTTTACAAAGCTTTCGGTAGGTCTGCTTGCCCCGGGTGTTGCGGCTGTTTTCCTGTATATTTTTGTAAAGAATATCAAGGAGTTTAAAAAGCTTATTCCGCAGTTTGTTGTGTTTGGAATTATTTGTGTGCCGATAGGACTTTTCTGGTCGGTAAGAAATTACGTTAAATTTGACGTTCCGCTGAATTACGTGCCGCAGCTTTCGGAGAACTCCGGACAATTCATAGACAGAACACCTGTTGAAAGACTGCTTAATTGGCTGCCGTTTCAGTTTGCGTCACCGTTTACGCAGTGGGAGTGGAGCGGTGCAGCGTACAATGAGTTTAATCCGATAATAGCACTCTGGAAAAATGCTATGTTTGACGAGGGTACATTCTTTTCAAGAAGTATAACATTGCAGTCATTCTGTACGGCATTGTTTTTTTCGGGAATATTCATATCGCTGTTTTCCTCAATTGCTCTTTTTATGATGTGGCTGAAAAACAAAAAGGCAAAATTGGAAAATAAGCTTTTGCTTACGGGTGTATCGCTTGTTATATTTGGAAATTATGTGATGTTCTGTATTAATTATCCGCAGGTATGCACGGAGAATATGAGATATTGCGTACCGCTTATATTTACGGGTTCTGCTATGCTGGGAATGTATATTGACAGTGCGGATAAAATCAAGAGTAAATATTACAAAAAGAGTGTATCCGTTTTGAAAAAGGTTATGACGGTTTTCTGCGGACTGTCGATTTTTGTGTACACTGCAATGATGTTCTACGAAGCGGCTAATGTTTAATGCGTAATTGTGTTGGCGGACAATAGCGGACGTTGTCCGCCGGTCGGGTAATGAAAGCTATGGATAAAATAACTATCTTCACGTGTAAAAAAAACGGACAACGTCCGCAGGAGAGGGTCGAAGGTGCAACATCTCTCGAAGTTCAACTTTAGTTGCACTTATTTGACTTTGATTTATAATCGGTACAGGTTAAAAATAAACTATAATAGAGCAATTTTAAATTACGAAATAAAGTTGGTCAAAAACTACCGACTAAAATTAACTCTTGGTCGGGTAATAAAAGTTACGGATAAAAATAACTATCTTCACGTGTTAAAAAAACGTGTTAAAAAAAGAGGTTAGTAAAGGTATGAATATTGTGATAGTCGGTCTTGGTATAATCGGCGGTTCGCTGGCAAAAGCGTTCACAAAGTATACCGACCACAGAGTTATAGGTATCAACAGAAGTGAAGCCACGGCAAAACGTGCTTTTGCCGACGGTGCAATTCACGAAATAGGAACGGCTGTAAGCCTTTCCAAAGCAGATATTGTGTATATGTGTACATATCCCGAGCATATTGTTTCGTATGTCGAGGAGAACTCGGAGCATTTCAAAAAAGGCTGTATAATAACAGACGTCTGCGGCATTAAAACGGAGATTTGCGGACGGCTCACGGAAATTTGCGACAAAAACGGCTTGCAGTATGTCGGCTCTCACCCTATGGCAGGCAAAGAGAAATTTTCATACGACGCAGCTGAAGCGGAGCTTTTTCAAAACGCAAGCTATATAGTAGTTCCGTGCAGTGCGGACGAAAAGTCGGTTGACACGGTGGTAACGCTTGCAAAGGAGATAGGTTTCGGGATTGTCAGGATTTCAACTCCCGAGGAACACGACAGAATGATAGCATTCACTTCGCAGGTTCCGCACGTTTTGGCTTGTGCGTATGTGATGAGTCCTTGCTGTGAGAATCACAAGGGATTTTCGGCAGGGAGCTACCGTGATGTGTCGAGAGTTGCGAACATCAACGAGAACCTTTGGACGGATTTGTTTCTCAGCAACAAAGAACCTTTATCGGAGGAAATTTCCATATTGATAGATAATCTTACAAATATTAAAAATGCGATAGATGAAAATAATTCGGAAGTTCTGAAAGAGCTTTTGAAAAAAAGCCGACTTATAAAAGAAAGCCTAGGCGAATAGCGTGCGGGCGGACAACGGCGGACAACGTCCGCAGGAAAGGGTCGAAGATTCGACATCTTCTAAAGTTCAACTTTAGTTACACTTATTTGACTTTTATTTATAATCGGTACAGATTAAAAGTAATTTATAATATAGCAATTTGAAACTTTTGAATAAATTATGTTTGAAATTAAAACGAACTATAATAGAACAATTTTAAATTACGAAATAAAGTATGTCAAAAACTACCGAATAAAATCAACTTTTGGTCGGGTAATAAAAGTTATGGATAAAATAAACTATCTTCACGTGTTAAAAATAAAGTTGGTCAAAAACTACCGAATAAAATCAACTTTTGGTCGGGTAGAAAAAGTAAGGCTTAAAATAACTATCTTCACGTGTTAAAAAAAGAGGTAATAAAAATGTCAAATGTTACAATAAAGCCGTCAGGACTTTGCGGTACGGTTAAAATTCCGCCGTCAAAGAGTGACGTTCACAGAGCAATTATATGTGCCGCACTTGCAAAGGGTGTCAGTACGGTTTCTCCCGTGGCTTTTTCGGAGGATATCTCGGCTACGATAGACTGTATAAAGGCTCTCGGGGCGGAGGTTTCCGTTGACGGCGACAAGGTTACAATAAATTCAACTAAAATTTTTGAGAACAAAACTGCCGATTTTCAGTGTCGTGAATCGGGGTCTACCGTTAGATTTTTTATTCCCGTTGCGGCGGCAGGCGGTGTAAACGGAACGTTCAATGGCAAGGGCAGACTTCCTCAAAGACCGCTCGGGGTGTATACCGATTTACTCCCCAAACACGGTGTGGAGTGCATTACTTCGGGTGGACTTCCGTTTGAAATTAAAGGACAGCTTGCCTCGGGAAAGTTTGATGTTCCGGGTGACATAAGCTCACAGTTTATCACGGGTTTACTATTTGCTTTGCCGCTGCTTGACGGTGACAGCGTTATTCACTTGACGTCACCCTTGCAGTCAAAAGGGTATATAGATATGACAATTTCCGTGCAAAAACAATTCGGTGTGGAAATAAATGTTGACGGCGAAGATTATATTATCAAGGGTAATCAGAAATACAAACCCTGCGGTTACATAACGGAGGGCGACTGGTCACAGGCGGCATTTTTCTTGGTCGGAGGTGCGATTGGCGGCAACGTTACGGTAGAGGGTGTGAAAAAAGACAGCTGTCAGGGCGACAAGGAGATTGTCGAGCTGCTTAAGCGTTTCGGTGCTGATGTTGAGCAAAGCGATTACAGTGTAAGATGTAAGGCTGGAAATCTGAGAGCAATTGATATAGATGCTTCTCAAATTCCCGACCTTGTTCCGATACTTGCTGTTTGTGCGTCGTTTGCGGAGGGTACAACCCGAATTTACAATGCGGAAAGAGTTCGTTTGAAAGAGAGTGACAGGCTTGCGGCAATATCCGATTGTCTTAACGGCTGCGGAGGAAATGTTGCGGAAACGGAGGACGGTCTGCTGATTAAGGGTGCGGAGAGCATTCGGGGCGGTTTTGCCGAGGGTTACAACGACCACAGAATAGTAATGTCTATGGCAATTGCGGCTTTGAGAAGCGAGAGCGAAATTGTCATATCCGACAGAGAGAGCATTGCGAAATCGTATAATGAATTTTTTAAAGATTATAACTTAATCGGCGGAGTGGTGATATAAGTATTGTTATGGATTAAAAGTAAACTGTAATAGAGTAATTTAAAATTACTAAACGAAGTAGGTTAAAAACTACCGTATTTAAGATAAACTATCGGTCGGGTAATAAAAGCAATGTGAAAAATAACTATCTTCACGTATTAAAAAAGGGTGTGAATAGATAATGGGTTCTTATTTTGGTGATAAAGTAAAAATATCGGTTTTCGGTGAAAGCCACGGAACGGCAATAGGTGTAGTTATCGACGGCTTGCCGAGCGGCGAAAAAATAGATATGGACGAGGTTTACAGACAAATGGCAAGGAGAGCACCGGGCAACGATAAAACCGCTACTCCCCGAAAAGAAGCCGATAACCCCGAAATTCTGTCGGGTGTTCTCAACGGAGTGACTACGGGTGCTCCGCTTGCGGCTGTCATTTACAATACAAATACACGTTCCGGCGACTACGGCAACATTATGAACGCTCCACGTCCGGGACATTCCGATTATACCGCTTATCTTAGGTATGACGGCTTTAACGATGTTCGGGGCGGGGGTCATTTTTCGGGCAGACTTACCGCAAATCTTGTGTTTGCAGGTGCTGTTATCCGTCAAATACTTAAAAGAAAAGGTATTGAAATTGCCGCACATATTTATTCAATCGGCAATACATATGACGACCCGTTTGAGCCTACCGGTATTTCACAGGAGCTTATCGACAGACTTAACGGCGAAAAGTTCGCTTTGGTGAATCCCGAAAAGGAAAACGAGCTGAGAGCCGAAGTTGACGCAGTTCGGGCAAAGGGCGACAGTATAGGGGGCATTGTCGAGTGTATAGTTCAGGGTATGCCCTCGGGCGTGGGCGAGCCTATGTTCGGCGGTGTTGAAAATGTGATTTCAAGCGTTGTTTTCGGTGTGCCTGCCGTTAAGGGTATTGAGTTCGGTTCGGGATTTGAGGGTTCACGTTCCACGGGTTCACGGAATAACGATGAATTTTACTATGACGAAAACGGAAACGTCCGCACAAAAACGAATAACCACGGCGGTGCTTTGGGCGGTATTACAAGCGGTATGCCTATTCTTTTCAGAGCCGCAGTTAAACCTACGGCTTCAATATCTATGGAACAGAATACTATAGATTTGCAAAACAAAGAGAATACAACTCTTTCCGTAAAGGGCAGACACGACCCTTGTATCGTAACACGGGCGGTATCCGTAATTGAAGCGGCGGCGGCGATTGCTGTTATTAATATGCTTTAAAAAATTTTGATTTTTGCAAGTTGTAATTTGCTGATGAATCTTCGGGATTTTTAAGGATTGACTGTTGAAATTTTTAGGGAGATATTGTATAATATATATGAGGAGTTGTATGTTGTATGAAAATAGGCTCTATTATGTGTAAGCTTTTTGATGAATGGTCGGATAATATCAAAGACTATTGTGAGAAGAACAATTTTGACTTTGAAAAAGCAAGAAAACTTTCTCAGTGCTGGGGACGTGATTTCCTTGCACTCCAGTTTCACGATAAGGAAAAAGGACGTAAAGGTTTACTTGATGAAACTCCTATGCCGCTTGTGCTTTTGATTAGAAATACTCCCGAGGGATTGATATTTGAACAAACGGAGTATACGCAAAAGTATTTATATTCGTAAAAATAATCCTCACTTATTTTTCAGAGAAAAGTAAACCGAGGAAAAAGAAGAGTGTTTTAATCTTAAAGTTAATGCAAAATGGGGCGAACCTAGGTCTGTTAGGCTCGCCCTTAAATTAGAAATGAAGTAAAGTATTTTAAAATGAGGTTAAATAATAATGGAATTGAATGATATTAGATTAGAGATAGACAGCTTGGACAGGCAGATTATCGAGCTGTTTAAAAAAAGAATGGATTGTTCGCTGAAAGTAGCCAAAAGCAAACGTGAATCGGGTACGCCAATTCTTAATTTAAAAAGAGAAGCGGTCGTTCTTGATAGGGCGGAGGAACTCGGCGGAGAGTACGGAAAGTACGCAAGATTGCTTTACGGCAGTATTATGGAGCTTTCAAGAGATTTGCAGCACACAATAATTAACGGCAACAATGATTTGAAAGAAGTAATCCTTAATTCCGACAGTGAATTTGATACACAGTCCGATAAATGGAATGTAGCCTGTCTTGGCGGTTCGGGGTCAAATTCTCACTTGGCGGCTATGGGATTTTTCCCGAATGCAAATTACAGCCTTGAAAAGAATTTCGATAAGGTTTTTGAAGCCGTTGCAAGCGATAAATGCAGCTTTGGTGTTCTTCCCGTTGAGAACAGCTCGGCAGGTTCGGTGTCGAGAGTTTACGACCTTATTCTGAAGTACAGATACTATATTGTCGGTGAAATCGACCTGCCGATTGAACATTGTCTTTGTGCTATTCCGCAAACCGATATTTCCAATATAGAAAATATTCTTTCACACGAACAGGGTTTGGCACAGTGTTCCGTTTTCATCAGCGAGAACGGCTATACCACAAAAAAATGCGGAAGTACTTCGCTTGCCGCAAAAACCGTTGCCGAGGAGAAACGCATAAACTGGGCGGCTATCTGTACCAAAGCGGCTGCCGACGAGTACGGTCTTAAAGTTCTCGATAAGAATATTCAGAATAACGACAACAACTGCACACGCTTTATTGTTATCTCTAAAAAGGCTATCATTTCGGATAAAGCCGATAAAATCTCGCTTTGCTTTACACTGTCAAATCACCCCGGGTCGCTTTACAACGTTCTTTGCAGGTTCGCAACCCACGGCTTTGACCTCACAAAGATTGAGTCAAGACCTATCCCGAATGTTCCGTTTGAATATTTGTTTTATCTCGATTTTATCGGCAACGTTCACAATGAGGACAATTGCAGAATGCTTTGTGCTCTTTCGGAAGAACTTCCGGAGTTCTCATTTTTGGGCAACTATTGATATATAATGTATAAAGGTTGTTTTTACAGGTGGTGGCTCAATTATGAAAAATAAGGCATTGCTCGTGTCGAGGCTGTCAACGGCAGTTAATGTTTTGAAAGACTTGCTTGCGGAAAATTCGTATGAAGTCGAAAACGTTGTCAGCGATACTAAAAGTGCTTTGGAATACGCTAATGATACCGTTTACGACATTGTGGTTATAAATGCACCTATAGAAGACAGCAGCGGAGTAGACCTCTCAATTAAAATAAGCCGTGAAACCGTCTGTGGGGTTGTACTGCTTGTTCAGTCGGATAAGGCAGGTTTTGTGGGGAAGACCGTTGTTGATTACGGTGTTGTGGTTGTTCCGAA
The DNA here is from genome assembly GCA_902801245.1 of uncultured Ruminococcus sp. GTDB lineage: Bacteria > Bacillota > Clostridia > Oscillospirales > Acutalibacteraceae > RUG592. The sequence goes on along the minus strand of CADCHW010000008.1, from coordinate 35,848 downwards.
ACCTATCAACAAAATGCTGTTCAAACAGTCGCTCGGAGTTGTAAGGGCGGCTCAGAAGCGTTACGCAGGACTTTCAAAGGAGAATGAACGGCTCAAATCAACTATTGAGGAAGCTAAAATAATCAACAGAGCAAAGCTTTTGCTTATGCAGTATTTATCCTTAAGCGAAGACAGGGCTCATAAGTATATCGAAAAACAGGCTATGGATATGAGGATATCTAAGATAGAGGTTGCACGTCAAATTCTTAAAACCTATGTTTCAATTGATTTGTGATTAAAAATAAAAATATCCCTCGGCTTTATTTGTTATGATAAGGCGGAGGGAATATCAATTTACAAATTATTCAAAAATCAACGATTGATATTTTTTCAAAAATACAATATAATGATAAAGTAAAAATATTAACGAGGTGACATTATGCCTAAAAAACTTTTTCTTATGTTCAATCCGTCTTCGGGAAAATCTCAGATAAAAGCCGAACTCTGGAATGTTATAGATATTTTTGTAAAAGGGGGATATGACGTAACAGTTTACCCAACTCAGAAAAGATATGACGCACACGATGTCATTACGGAACGCTCGGAAGAGTTTGACACCGTGGTTGTATGCGGAGGTGACGGCACTTTAAGCGAAGCTGTTCAAGGGCTTGTTTCACTGCCGTTAGAGAAGCGTGTAACATTGGGGTACATTCCCGGCGGCTCGACCAATGATTTCGGCTATAGTCTGGGCATACCGTTCGAGATACCGGCAGCGGCACGGGAGATTGTGAACGGAACTCCCATTAACTGCGACTGCGGAACACTCAACGGCAAACCTTATTTGTATATTTCGGCATTCGGAATTTTTACCGATGTTTCGTATGAAACTCCGCAAAAGATGAAGAATCAACTGGGTCATGCTGCGTATCTTATCGAGGCGGTGAAAAGACTTAGCCTGAATAAATATTCGTACTATCATTTAAAAGTTGAGAGTGAAGAGATTGAAATTGAAGATGATTTTATTCTCGGACTTGTGTCAAATACTACGTCAATAGGCGGACTTAAAAACCGTTCCGAATATGCACCGCTTTTGAATGACGGACTTTTTGAATGTGCGTTGATAAAATATCCGTCCAATCCTGCCGAGCTGCAAAATATTCTCACGGCACTTGTTACACAGAATTTTGATTGTCCGAGCTTAGTTAAGTTTACTACCAAAAAGGTTAAGTTTAAATCAAACGAGCCTATTAAATGGACAACAGACGGCGAAGACGGCGGCGAACATACCGAGGTTACTGTTGAGGTCGTGCATAATGCGTATAAAATTATTGTCGATAATGACAATGACGAAGAGGAATAAATAATAAATAAAGAAAGCGGATAGACGTTTTGTCTGTCCGCTGTTTTTGTGTGAATAGGTTAGTATTGGGTTTTGTATAAAGCTAAAAATTCACCCATAGTATTCGGATTTCCCGATAACAGTACAGGAGTAATTTTAGTGTACCATTCGGGAAAATCAGTGCAGTTAAAATTAATCATTTCAAATGCTTTTACTTTATAAGTATTATTGTTTTCATCTATTAAGATATCGTTTATATGCAAATTCATTTTTTTATCAACCAATGCTAGAATATCGGTTGTTTTGATTTGAAATAAAAAGCTTTGCAGTACTTTATAAAATGTTCTGTTATCTTTAATCATTAATCTGTTTTTATCATTAATGTATTTGCTATAGATTATTCCTATAGAATTATTCTCTTTACATTGATATGGATTATGTATTGGCTTTATTATTAGATTATTCTTTTTATTTTTCATAAGTATCTTGTGTATTGGTTGTTAATAAACTGTATTATATATTATACAATGTTTTTGAAGTATTCTTTTATTTCCTCCTCCGAAAGCCAACCCTCTTCTTCGCCTGATTTTCTGCCTTTTTCAATTTTCCTGAGAAACCAAAGTGCGGCTTTTGCTCTTTCTTTATCTTCTTGTTGAGCTATGTCAATTAACGAATACGTTGTTGTACTTGTTGCCATAATAATAGCCTCCTTTGCATTTCTATATTTATATTATATATCAAAAATTTCAAAAAATCAATCCCTATCAGCTCTTTTTGAAAGTCTAATTTCATCAAGATTATATTTCTTTTTAAACATCATATAAACAAAAGTACTTCCGAGAATACCTATCGCCATTCCGCACAAAACGTCCGTTGGATAATGCACACCGAGGTAAAGTCTTGAAAATGCCACAAGCACCGAAAAAAACACAATAAGCACTGCAAGAGGTCGCTGTAAAAATCTTACAAGAATACCTGCCGCCGCAAACGATGCTGTTGTATGACCCGAAGCGAATGAATAGTCGGTAGGTTTTTTGATAAGAGGGAAAAGGTCGCTGTATGTATCGAAAGGTCTTGCACGTGCGACAATATGCTTTACAAATATATTGTTTATGCAAATACAGAATGCAAGAGATGTCAATGTCATAATGCCTATCATTCGTGTTCGTTTTATACATATAAGAACTATGCTTAACAGTATCCATATAATACCGATATTCACAAACAATGACGATGTTTTCATCAAAGGTGTTAAATAGTCTGTCCGCATATTCTCTTGAATATACAGCAGCACGGAATGGTCAAATTCATATATCTTTTCTATAATATTATTCATATAATCACCTATATAAATTATAAAAATATAATTATACTCGCAAGCATTAAGATTTATCACTTTTCTTTCTTAGACCGGCAATTCGCTACGCTGTTGCCTGTTTTGGTTTTTATGGAAAGATATTGTTTTGAGAAGTGCTTTTGTTGTTTGCTGTTGCTANNNNGGGCTCTGCCCCTGCTGGTGCAAGACCACTAGGAACACCTACCAATCAGCTGTCGCCTGCGGCTCGGCTTCTTGGGGTGTTCCGTCGCCCGCAAGCTTTGAAAAGCTTGACCAAACTTTAAAATGCTAAATCTTTTAGATTTTGAGTATATTGCCGCAAGCAAACAGCTTATCCCGACATTATGCCGAAGATAAGCTGTTCTTTAAAATTCGCTATGAATTACTGGATAGAACAATCGAGGTAACGTTCAAGTTCCTCTTCATCTCTCTTCTTCTTTTCGTTTACGAGGAAGAAAGCCGTAACGGCAGCGGCAACAGCGGCTGCAAATGTTACTACCCCGATAATGATGCCGAGTGCATTCTTATTATCTTTCATAAAACAAAACACCTCCAAAAAATAAATTACTTGTACATATTTATATAATATCTAATTTTAAGCAAAAAGTCAACCTTTTTTTTACACATTTGGATAGATTTTAAAAACAATTCATAATTGAAATTTTTAATTTTTCGCTGCGTAAGCATTATGATTTAATTTTTTCGCAAAATTCAAAGAAAATTGGAGAAGTGTACAGTTGACGAAAATTTTACGTTATGTTATACTTAAACTAGTATAGAATGTTCTCTAAGGCTTTCTGATTTTTGCCTTATTTGATAATTACTTCGTAATAATAATCGAAATAACAAATACTAAATTTGTTTAAGAAAGGTGATGTTATCCGAATGAAAATACTGAAAATTGTTGTATCCTGTATTTTGGCAATGGTTTTGTTGGTCAGTTTATATTTTGTTTTTGACAGTGCAGGTGTGTTTTTCAAAGAGGTTGGCAGCGGAATAGCAGATTATAACGTTATTTCCGAAGACGAGCTTACAAATAAGCTTCCCGTTCAGGGTACGGTTTATACCGTTTACGACTGTATTGCGGTTAAGTATGATGCCGATTCCGGTGAAGATGAAGCCTTTTTTTACCTTATCGAATTTGATAAGGACGAGAATTTGTATATGATTCTGCAAGCTCCGGCAGATACACAGCTTAACGACGACATTTCGGCACTTTGCGATGCTTATATTTTGGCGGATAACGATTCACTTCTTCAAAAAGGTGTAAAAACAGACGGCATTTTAGTTAAAACTGATTCGGGTATTGAAGATGAATTTAATTCGTGGAAAAACAATAGGAGCTTGCTGGGGGAGGATACATCAAATTATAATCTTGTTTCCTATACTTATGACTGTACTTATCCTGTCGGTTTTTTTCACGGTATATTTATTATAAGTACAATTGTGACAGTGATTTTTATTGCAGCGTTGGCAGTTCTTTTGATTGCAATTAAGAAAGACAGAAATTCAACCGTTCCCGTTGGAGGAAATTATCTTCCCCAACAGAATATGGGTCAGCCGAATGTTGGTCAGCCTAACAATAGCTTCGGTGTGCAAAATCAGTATAATCAATTTCCGAATATGTATAATCAGAATAATTACAATCCGCAAAACTTTCCTCAGGCAGTTAATACAAATCCGAATGATTCGACATTCGTTCCAAGCTCGGAGGCTGCTCCTAGCGTGCAGAATTACAACCCTGCTCCGACATTTTATGCCGATGAGCAGAAAGTCAGCCTTGATAAAACAAAATACGATACCATAAACGAGCAAAATCAATAAGAAAGAGGTTTCTATATAATGAGAAGATCGCAGGTAATACCTAAGGTTTGTGCGGCGGCGGTGTTTTTAATAATAGCGATTATTATTTCCGCACCGGTAACTTCCGTGTTTCTTAATAAAATTTTCGGCGGCGGAACAGTAGAGTTCGGAAGTGCCGGGGCAGCAGAGTATTTGGAGAATCGTCCCGTTGAGGGAGTTCTGGAGTATATTATAGGCTGTGCAAGCGATAACAGCGATGATGACAGTTTTACTCTCAAAAGTTCGGCATATTATTATCTTGTTTCTGCTGACGGTATGACTGTTAAGAATGATAAATCTCAAAATGTTTTGCTTTTGAAAACATTGGGCAGCAGTAATTCATATGAGGAGCTTAACGAAAAATACCGAAACGGTGCAGGCTCGGAGAATAACATTGTGATTTCTGGTGTTACAAAAAAAGCTTCCGAAAGTGAGATGCAGCTTGCAAAGGAGATTTGTGCGGAGAAAAATCTCGGCGAGGTTACTTGTATTGAATATTATGTTGACTGCACAAAGCCTGTTTCAAGCTTTACCGCAAGATTTTTGCTTTCACTTATATTTTATGCAGGCTGTATAATTTCAATTCTGCTTTCCGTTCAGGCTGTTAAGAAAAACCGTGACTTTGACTATATGGAACACAGGAGAGAAATTATGAAAGCTGCCGGAAAGGTAAAGTCGGAAAACGGCGATTCCAACGATACCGACAGTATGTTCGGTGATGCCGACAGGTCGTATGTTTCCGCAGGTACTCAGCAGCAGGGAAGCGGACAGTCACCTGCTGAAGTTGCCCGTGAACTGGAGCAGCAGTCGCAGTTTCAAAATGCACAGCAGCAACAGCCCGGTTTTAGTAATGATGACGGTTTTTTCGGTCAGCAAAATAATTCCGAGGATAAGTATGACGGTTTCTTCGGTTCGTAATTTTATATTATACTAACGGTCTAAAAGATTTACCATTTAATTGCGGGCGACGGAACACCCCAAGAAGCCGAGCCGTAGGCGAAAGCTGATTGGGAGGTGTTCCTAGTGGTCTTGCACCAGCAGGGGCAGAGTCCCGCTCGCTGACGGAACAAATTATTGTAGAAAAATAAATTACCCTCAGCGAAACTAAACAAACTATCAACAGCAAACAATAAAAGCACCTCTCAAAACAATATCTTTCCATAAAAACCAAAACAGGCAACAGCGTAGCGAATTGCCGGTCGAAGAAAGAAAAGTGGTAAATCTTAATGCTTGCGAGTATATATCAAAATTTTCTCCTTGGCTATGCAGTGATTGACATATGCCAAGGAGTTTTTTTATTTTTTTAAAAATTCTGTTGTTAATTAATAAATTTCTATTGAATTACGGGGTTAATTTGTTGTATAATAAAGATATGCCCCAATGGAATTTTCTGAAAATTTTACGTAACAAAGAGAGGAACATTTAGGATTATAAAATGATGTGTAGTTATGGGTACACTGCAAAGGAGGCTTACTATGATTTATGTAACAGGAGATACTCACGGTTCGTATGAGAAGTTCGCTTTGGTAAATTTCCCCGAACAGATTGAGCTTACCAAGAACGACTACGTTATTATCTGCGGTGATTTCGGAATTTGGGACGACTCCGCAAGAGAACGCATTAATTTTGATTGGCTCGAAAATAAGAACTTCACCACTCTTTTTGTGGACGGCAATCATGAGAATTACGACCTGCTGAATGCTTATCCCGTTGAGAAGTGGCACGGCGGAGAAGTTCATTTTATTCGTCCGTCAGTTATTCATCTTATGAGGGGAAATCTTTTTGATATTGAGGGCAAGAAGATTTTCACAATGGGAGGTGCAAGCTCGCACGATATTCAGGACGGAATTCTCGACCCCAAAGACCCCGAGTTTAAAAAGAAACGGAGAAAGCTTGACAGGGCAGGAAAGTTTTATTACCGCATTAAGGGTGTCAGTTGGTGGGAAGAGGAACTGCCGATGGACGAAGAGATTGAAAAAGCACGTAAAACTCTCGACAGCTGCGATTGGGAGGTTGATTACATAATTTCTCATTGTGCCCCCGTTACTTTGATTGAACAGTGTTTGGGTTACAGAGAGGAAAACAGGCTCACCCGATTTTTTGACGAGGTTAGTATGAAATGCAAATTTGAATACTGGTTTTTCGGACACTATCACGAGAACTATATGCTGAATGAGAATTTTTTCCTGCTGTACGGAAAGATTTTTGAAATTCCTAAGGAGCGGTTTAAATTTGAAAAATAATTAAAGGAGTTATATATAATGGTTGACGAGATTATTCTTGATAAAATAAGAGGTTCACTTGTTGCCGGAGGTGTCGGAGATGCGTTGGGCTATCCGGTTGAGTTCAGGCAGTACAGGGATATTGTCGAATTTTTCGGTGAGAACGGTATTACAAGCTATCTGCCGGCAAGAGTTGAAAAGAAAGCTATCATTTCCGATGACACTCAGATGACATTATTCACCGCAAACGGCTTGCTAAATTGCTATACGAGAAATAAGATTGAGGGTAAAACCGACACACCCGAGAATGATATCTACAAGTGTTATCTGGATTGGCTTGCAACTCAGAATTCAAGAAGAAAGAGGAAAAACGTTTCGTGGCTTTATGACATAAAAAAACTTCGTGTGCCGAGAGTTCCGGGCATAACCTGTCTGAACGCTCTCGAAAGCGGAACTATGGGAAGCGTGGCAAAGCCTATCAATTCAAGCAAGGGCTGCGGTGGAATTATGAGAGTTGCCCCGATTGGTCTTTTCTATGACAAAAAAACACCCATAGAGGAAATTATGAGGGTTGCAGCCGAAGCAGCGGCTATTACTCACGGTCATTCTTTGGGATATATTCCGTCGGCGGCTTTTGCTCAGATTGTTCACAGAGTTGTGTATGGCGGCTGTCCTATGGGTAATACTCTTGAAGATATAATAAGGGAGAGTAATTATCTTATCGAAAGATTATACAGAGGTGACAGCTATCTTCGTTACTATCTGGAACTTATTAATAAGGCTGTTGAGTTCTCGAAAAACGACCGACCCGATGTTGAGAATATTGAAGAGATTGGCGGCGGTTGGGTTGCAGAAGATGCACTTGCGGTGTCGATATATTGTGTTTTAAAATATCGTGATAACTTTGATATGGCAATAATTTCGTCTGTAAATCACAGCGGCGACAGCGATTCAACCGGTGCAATTACCGGTAATATTATCGGTGCTTTAGTTGGATATAACAATATTTCCGATAAATGGAAACAAGACCTTGAGCTGATAGATGTTATTCTTGAAATTGCCGATGATTTAGCCGTGAAATATTCGGATTCGGATAAATGGAAAGAGAAATATTATATTGTTAAACAATGATATAATTAAACTGATTTTATTGTGATTGAATTTATAAGTTATTCTATGATAGCTTGTTGTGCTATCAGAATATCATATAAAGTTTCGCACAGCCGAAAGTGTTATTTACAATAATCTCCGCCATTCTTCTATTAACTTCAAATTTTAACAAAATTTACAACTTGTTTATTGACAATCAGTATTTACTTGTTGTATCATTTGTAAAAGAGTTATAAAGGAGTAGAAGAATGGTGAAGAAAGCGTATTTGTTAATTTTATCCGCACTTACGGTTATTGGAATTCTCGGCGGCTGTAAAATTGATGTCAATGAAATTGTGTCGAAAAATTCACAAAGTGACAGCAGTTCAACCGCTTTTTACGAAAGTGCCGGTTCCGAGGAAATTTCGGATACCGATACCGATGTTGACGCTTCGGATACAGACACTCAAACCGATACGGAAGAACCCGAGGCAAGTCAGCTGTCGTTTGATACGTCTTCATATAAGACAATGTTTGTTACGGGAGCAAGTACCGTTCAGGTTTTTGAAGATGCCAAGGGCAGCGGAACTATTATAGGTGTGCTGAATTACGGAGAGAGTGTTTCGGTTATAAAGAGTATTGTTGCCGATAAAAACGATTCCGAGGGGAGCGGTATGTCTTTTATTTACAGTGAAACACTGGGAAATTTCGGGTATATTAAGACGGCAAATCTTGTTGACCTCTATGATGAAATAACTTACGGTCAAGTATATTATGTGGCTGTTGATAATGCGGATTTTTATACAGACCAAGCAGGTTCGGCTGTGCTTGCCACTCTTCCACAAAATGATATGGTAACAGTTCTTGCCAAAATGTCAAGCGGTGTTTGGAGAGCGGTTAATAAATCGGGGGAAACGGGTTATATTAATTCGGGAGTTCTTTCCGAGCAGAAAATCGAGAAAAAGACCACTTCGAGCAAATCCGACAAAAATTCAAGCTCAAAGGTTACTTCAAGCAAAACCGAGAGCAAGGCTGAAAGCAAAGTCGAAAGTAAGGTTGAGAGTAAGGTTGAAAGCAAGGCTGAGAGTAAGGCAGAAAGTCAAGTTGAAAGCAAGGTCGAGAGCAAGAAAGAACCGTCCGCTTATACGGGTGTGGGAGAACCGCCCACGTCGGGCTATACGACTTATACTGTTGATGTTGATATAGATTACCTTGCTTTGAGGTCGGACGAAAGCAGTGACCCCGATTGTATTATCGGTGAGCTTTACTACGGCGAATATGTGTATGTTATCGATGCAAGCGGTACATATTGGTACGTATATTCTCCGAGCAAAGGTATGTACGGTTTTATCAGCGGTAATTCGGAGTATCTTCTGTATGCTGAATATTAAAATAAGTTTGGAATGGTGAAAAATGTTTTTGAAATATATTATTACTCCGGTAATGGGTACTATTATAGGCTACGGAACTAATTATATTGCTGTAAAAATGCTTTTCAGACCGAGGAACGAGGTCAAGATTCTCGGTCGTACTCTGCCGTTTACTCCGGGTGCTATTCCGAAAGGTAAACCCAGATTGGCGAAAGCGATAGGAAATGTTGTCGGAAATACCCTCATAACCAAGGACGATATTAAGTCGAAGCTTTTGAACGAGAATACTCAGGCAGCCGTTATCGGGAAGATATCCGAAATTCTGAATGCGGAGATAAAGTCCGAGGTTATGACGGTCGGCAAGCTTGACGATGAGAGTTATGCTGCGATTAAAACGAAAATTTCCGATACCGTTACCGAACAGATTTTAGTTTCAGTAAATAATATCGGTATTGGCAAAGTAATTTCCGATGAATGCGAAAAGGTTGTCAAGGAGAAAATCCAGAACCCTATGCTTAAAATGTTCATTAACGATGATTTTATAGCGTCTATTACTAGAATGATTGGTGACGAAGTTCAAAAATATATCGATAAGAACGGCAGTTCTGTAATCGGCAGAGAGGTCAACAGAAAAATTGACGATATCGAGGTTAAGTCGGTGAGCAAGCTTCTTCAGAATGTTGATATCACGGAGGAGAAGATTCAGAGCAGTATTACAAAGCTTTACAATAAGTCGGTTGAAAAAGCTTTGGACGAACTTTTCGCTAAACTTGATATCTCAAAGATGATTGAGGATAAAATCAACGCTATGGATATGGACGAGCTTGAAACGCTTGTACTTCAGGTTATGAAGAAAGAGCTTGATACGATTGTAAATCTCGGTGCGGTTATCGGTTTGATAATGGGATTGCTTAATATGGCGATTAATTTGTTGTTTTAGATATTTTTCGGCTGTGCGAAGCCTGTTAAAAGTTCGCTCAAGCCTTACAAGGCTTGCGGGCGACGGAACACCCCAAGAAGCCGAGCCCGTAGGCGACAGCTGATTGGAAGGTGTTCCTAGTGGTCTTGCACCATCAAGGGCAGAGCCCTTGTCGCTGACGAAACAAACTATAAAAGGAAAGCAAACTACCCTCAGCGAAACTAAACAAACTATCAACAGAAAAACAAAAATAAAAAAACACACCCAAAAACAATACTTTAAATACAAAATCAAAACAGGCAACAGCGAAGCGAATTGCCGGTCGAAGAAAGACCAACTAATATTTTTAATAAACAAAAAACAGACGGTGACAAATAACCGTCTGTTTGTGCATTTAAAGAATAACTATAAAAATTATTTTTGAAATAAGATGACAAAGTGCGTGTGCCGTCATAGCGTATTGAATGCCGTGCTTTCTGTAGAGATATCCGAAAATCAATCCGCCTGTACCGTTTAACAGAAAACAGCGGAACAGAATCAGCGGAGTTATTTCACCAAACAATTGATATGTCGCCGGAAGATGACCTGCCGCAAACAGCAACGCTGCAATAATATTTGAAATGATAAAAACAGTCTGCGGATAGTTTTCTTTCTTTCTAAGAAAAATCTTTTTTATTATCAGTGCCAACAGCGACATAAAGAACAGCCTGAGCAGGATTTCCTCAACTATTCCGCCATAAAGCACTGAATAGAGGATAGTTACAAATGTAATCGGTGTTTCGTAGTATTCAGCAACCTGAGGTATTATTTTTCCGAAAATCAGTGGGTCGGCAACCATAACCAAAGCGAAAATCAAACTTAACAGAATTGTAACAATGGTAGGTCTGAATTTGAAACCAATAGGCTTCATAAGTCCAATCTTTGAGGAAATTACGAATCCGAAAAACGAGCATACTATTGTAAGTAAAATAGGCTGAACCATAGACAACGCAATAGCCGCACGTTCGCTGCCAACCTGATTTATAACCTCCGATACTATATCATACGATAAGCTTTTGAATGTTTCCTTGACAGTGAAGTACGTGCCTATAAGTGCAAAGGGGAGAAGTATGGTGGTAAAAATAAATGCGTTTTTGATAAGCTTTTTGTTTTTTAAAATAAAGTTTTCATCGGAATTATGTGAAATCATATAAGCATATATCAAACAAATTATTGTTTGAATTAAATCAAGACCAACTATAAAGAATATCGCCGAAATGTTATGTACAAAGAAAGCGGCTATAACAAGAACAATGCCTGTGATTACTGAAGAAACTCCTGCAAAGTGCTGACTCTTTTTCCAGACCTCGTCATTTTTTAACGTCCGCGAACATCTGAAACCGACTATGGAATTTCTTTTTGCTTTCGGCATAATATTTCCCAGAACAATCATTACAATTCCCATAAGGAAACAAAGAATATTTCCTATTTCAATGTTGGGTGAGTAAACATTCGTAACATTGTTAAACGCAAGATACAGCAGATAAAAGCTCAAAACTGCAAATAGTCCCAGACAGCATTCGCCCGTAATAAGGACAATTTTTTCGTTATTTTTTGTTGATGTTTCGTTTTTGGAAGAATTTTTTGACGAGAAAAACATAATTCCTCCGAAAATTAACGAGCATACAGGTAAAATAAAAAGTTCCGTCTTGCTGCCGTAACGGTCAACTTCACCATTAAATCCGTAATGTGCCGGAATTCTGCTCGGCAGAAATCGCATTGCTACGGCATTCACAAAGAACTGTAAGAATATCAGAATACTGTATACGATAAGATGTTTTTTGTGCTTAATCTTCAATTTCATTTTCATCGTCCTTTCTCAAACTGTCAATCCATAATATTACTTCATCTAATATAGTTAAATTCAACTCATAATAGATGAAGTTTTTGTATTTTGTTTCGTAAATAAGGTCGGCTTTTTTCAGCTTTTTCAAATGATACGAAAGAGCCTGCGGTGTCATTCCCATTTCTTTTGCAAGGTCGCCCGAAGAGATTTTACCTTTTTTTAGAATGTCTAAAATCCGTCGTCGTTCCTTATCCGATAAAACCGAAAGAATTTCTTGTATTCCCATTCGGTCACCCCTTTGAACCTATTTAAAATTTATTTTAAATAGATTATACTACTCCGAGAATTAAAAGTCAATAGCTATTTAAAAATTTTTTTAAATAGCAGAGGGAATTTGTTTTTGTGTGATATTAACAATTTTTTAATGTTGATTTTGTTAAAAGTAAATTTGAAATTTTCCAAGTTTTATGGTAAAATATATATAAATATCAGTGAATTTTTAGCAATGAAAAGGTGATTAACAGTGGCTTTAGTTAAAGGCTTTAAGGGTCTTAGATTTAATACAGAAAAATCGGGTGACATTTCAACCGTTGTTTGTCCTCCGTATGATATTATCAGCGAGGAACAGCGGCTTGAATATATAAAGGAAAACGAATATAATATCATTCGTCTTGAACTTCCAAAGGGTGACAACCCTTACAATAACGCCAAAACTATCCTTGACGAATGGCTTGAAAATGGTATTCTCACAAGAGAGGAAAGCAATGCGGTCTATATTTACGAAGAGGAATTTACAGCCTACGGCAAGCAGTACAAGGTTAAGGGCTGTATTGTTCGTGTGAAAATCGAGGAGTTTGAAAAGGGTGTCATTCTTCCTCACGAATTTACTCTCTCAAAGGCTAAAGAGGATAGGTTCAATCTGATGAAAGCAACCAACTGTAATTTCAGTCAGATTTACGCTCTTTATTCCGATGAAGAAAATAAAACTATTTCAAAACTTGACAAGCTTTCAAGCGGTACTCCCGATATTGAACTTACGGATAGTGACGGAGTTATTCACAGAATGTGGATTGTGACGAACGAAGAGGACGTGAATGCAATTTGCGGTGACTTCACCGACAGGAAGCTTTTCATTGCGGACGGTCACCACAGGTACGAAACCGCCCTTAATTACAGAAATTACTGCCGTGAAAACGGTCTTGCCAAAGAGGGTGATGCCGTGGATTATCAGATGATGATGCTTGTAAATATGGAACACCCGGGGCTTGTTGTGTTCCCGACACACAGAATTGTCCGTGACCTCGCTAGCTTTGACAAGCAGGAGGTTCTTAGTGCCTGTGAGGAATATTTCGACATCACGGAGTATGACAGCATTAACAACATTGAATCTGTGCTGACAGAGCTTTACAATAATAATGAAAAGGCTTTCGGTATGTACTGCGGCGAGGGAAAATGGACTTTGCTTGTTCTGAAAACTCTCGACACAATGGCTGTACTTCTGCCGAATGTAAGCAAGGCATCTCAGGGACTTGATGTGTCTGTTCTTCATACGCTTATTCTCGAAAAGCTTATGGGTATTGACGCAGAGAATATGGCTAAACAGATTAATCTTACCTATGTGAAACAAATTGATAACGCAGTGAAGTCTGTCGATAACGGCACGGCTGATTGTGCGTTCATTTTGAACCCGACTAAAATCAGTGAGATTTGCGATGTTTCCTCGGCAGGTGAAAAAATGCCTCAGAAATCAACTTATTTTTATCCTAAGTTAATTACAGGTCTTGTTATTAATAAACTTGATTAATATATAATATTTTATTTTCAGAATATTACTAACAAACTTTCTTAAAAGAGAATGGCAGTCGTCCTTCGGGATAGCTGCTATTTCGTTGTATATGAAAATTATATATTAAAAATTACGATAAAATATTGCAAAATCTCAAAAATATATGTATAATATTTTATGTAAGAGTATTTCCGAAAGGTCAGCAAAATTATGATTAACAAACGAATAGAACCCTACCTTTTAAAGGTACAAAAGCCGGGGCGTTATGTCGGCGGCGAAATAAACAGCGTCTATAAAAATAAAGATGAAATTGATGTCAGATTTGCCTTTTGTTTTCCAGACACATACGAAATAGGTATGTCACATCTTGGTATGAAGATACTTTACAGTCAGTTTAATTCCTTTCCATATATCTGGTGTGAAAGAGTATTTGCACCGTGGCTTGATATGGAAAAGATAATGATTGAAAAAGATATTCCTTTGTGGGGTCTTGAAAGCGGCGACCCGATAACAGATTTTGATTTTATCGGTTTTACTCTGCAATATGAGCTTTCGTTTACAAATATTCTGCAAATGCTGAAACTTGCGAAAATTCCCCTAAGAAGCTGTGACAGAAAAGGTCTTACTCAAATTGTCGTTGCCGGAGGTCCTTGTGCCTGTAACCCCGAACCAATAGCTGATTTCTTCGATATGTTTTTCATCGGTGAGGGTGAGGAGGTTGATCTTGAGGTTATTGAACTTTTCCGAAAGTGCCGTGACGAGGGGAAGACAAGAGAGGAGTTTTTACAGCTTTGTTCACAGATTGAGGGAGTATATGTTCCGTCACTTTATGATGTGGAATATTTCGATGACGGCACTGTAAAATCTGTTACACCGAAAAATAACGCTCCGAAAATAATTCATAAAAGAATTATTCGTGATATGGATAATGTGTTCTATCCCGAAAGGTTTGTTGTTCCTATGATTGAGATAGTTCACGACAGAGTTGTTCAGGAAATTTTCCGTGGGTGTATTCGTGGCTGTCGTTTCTGTCAAGCGGGATTTCTCAACCGCCCCGTGCGTGAGAAATCTCCCGATACTATCGATAAGCAGTGCCATACTCTCTGTAAGTACACAGGATATGACGAAATTTCTCTCTCCTCGCTTTCTTCAAGTGACTATACTAAAATCCGTGAGCTTCTCGAACAGCTTACAAAATGGTCGGTTGACGAAAATGTCAGTTTGTCACTGCCGTCTATGCGTGTGGACGGATTTGACGAGGAAATTCTCTCCAAGCTGAAAACTGTCCGCAAAAGCGGCTTGACGTTTGCACCGGAAGCAGGCACACAGCGAATGCGTAACGTTATTAATAAAAACGTCACCGAAGAGGAGCTTATACAAACCTGTACGATCGCTTTCAAAGGAGGCTGGACTGCCGTCAAGCTTTACTTTATGATAGGTCTGCCAACCGAAACTTACGATGACGTTCTCGGTATCGGTACGCTTGCACAGCAGGTTGTTGACTGCTATTACAAAAATGAAAACAGACAAAAGGGCAAGCAGGTGAAAGTGACTATAAGTACATCTTCGTTTATTCCAAAACCGTTCACACCGTTTCAGTGGGAACCTCAGGATTCGATTGAGGAAACTCATAATAAACAAATGGCTCTTAAAAAGCATATTACTTCGAGGAAAATTGTGTATAATTATCACGAGGCACACGTCAGTTATTTGGAGGGAGTTTTTGCACGAGGTGACAGAAAGCTTTGCAAAGTCATTGAGGAAGCCGTGAACAGAGGTATTCACTTTGACGGCTGGGATTCGTGCTTTAATCTTGAAAAGTGGCTTGAAGTCATTCGTGACTGCGGACTTGACCCCGATTTTTACGTTCGCCGCCGACGTGGATTTGATGAAGTTCTGCCGTGGGATCATATTGATTACGGTGTTACGAAAAAGTTTTTGATTCAGGAGTGTGAACAGGCTTACAAAAACACCACAACACCGAACTGTCGGGAGAAATGTTCCGCCTGCGGTGCGGCTAAATACGGAAGAGGTGTATGCTTTGAAAAACGTAAGAGTATGGTATAGAAAAGACGGTGCTTGCAGATTTATTTCACATCTCGATATAAACAGAACTATCACACGTGCATTGCAGATGTCGGAAATTCCGCTGTGGCATACTGAGGGGTTTAATTCAAGATTGTATGTGTCGTTTGCTTTGCCGTTGTCACTTGGGTTCAGAGGTACTTATGAATCGGTTGATATTCGGCTTATTGAGGAAAATTATCCGTATGATGAAATAATTTCACGGTTCAATAGTTATTCGCCCGAAGGTCTTACGGCTTACGAAGTAACCGAACCCGTTATGAAGCCTGCGGCTATATGCTATGCCGAATTTGAAATTATCATTACCTCCGAGGAACATACTAATGACGAGATTTTTGACTATGCAAATACTCTTCTGAACAGTGAAAAGATTTTGGTTGAAAAAACTACCAAAAAGGGAACTGTTAAACAGGTTAACTTGAAAGAAAATATTGTCAGATATACTCTCAAATGTACTCAAAATGGTGTTGAACTAAGCATAGTTCTTCCGGCAGGCAGCGTTAAAAATGTCAATCCGTCATTGCTTACGGACGTTATTGAAAAAAACTGCGGCTTTGAAATTTTTACCGATATTACCAGAAAAGAGCTTTATACCGAAAATTGGCAGCTGTTCAGATAGTTTGACAGCATATAAATATGAAGCTGCAAATTTTAAAAAAATTAAACAAAATTTAATCTGTAACGTTCGATCTTTAGGGGGGTAAAGTCGATAAAAATGGCTTAACCATCGAAAAAAACTTGAATTTTAACACACCCTAATATGGATAANATATGGATAATATTTAGGGGTGTTATTTTTAAAACTTTTGGCTTTGTTATCGGAAGAATCAAGGATATACTCCCTAATTGACGAACGTTACAGTTTAATCTTTACAATAAGAAATTATGATATAATATAAATTATGAAAAATAAAAAATAACATCAATAAACATCAGCACATTCACAAGGAGTTGAAAATTAATGGACATTAAAGGTTTATCCGATGTATTCGTGGCATCGGGAGTTAATGAAGTTGACGACAAGACTTTTACCGCATTGTTTTACGGCTATGAAATTCGGGGAAAAGTAAAAGCTCCGTCTATTCCTACGGTTGAGTTTTTCTTTTACGGAAATGTATATATAGACAGTCCCGAACAGTCGGGGAAGTTTATTTCCGAATACGAAGGAAAATTCGGTCACGCCAAGTTCAGATTTTCCGATAAGTTCATCAGCATTTTGCTTGATATCGGAGGTATGGACGCTCCAAAGGTTAAGGAACGGCTTGCAGCGGTGGGCAACTTTATGATTAGTAACGGTTTCGGTGCTATTGCATTGCAGCCGGAAGAACCCGAGCCTGAACCCGAGCCGATTCCCCAGCCGCCTAAAATGCAGGCAAAGCCGCAGCCAAAAATGCAGCCCGTACCTCAGCAGGTGCAGCAGCAAAGGCAAGTTCAGCAGCAGCCAAAACAGCCCCCGAAACAGCCTGTTTACGAAGAGCCGAAAATTCCTTTTGAGGAACATAAAGTTCTCGATAAGCTTGTACAAATATTCCTGCTTGGAATTAATAAAGTATCTCACAATACTTTCACAACGATATATCACGGTTACAACGTTGTTGGCAAAATGCTTTCCGCTGATAAGGACGATATCGAAGTTATCTTCTTTGGTGAACTCACAGAAAACGTTACCGATGATTTTGCTGTATTCCAAAATGAACTTAATCAGAAGTACGGAAAATTTCCTATTATAATGAAAGGCGGTTCGTGTCAGGCTATTATGTACCTTGAGGGAAAGGATATCGGTCAGTGTAAGGAAATGCTCGGATTTCGGGCTTTATGATTAAACACAGCATTGTCGCAGTTAATCTTCCGAACACAATCGGCTCACCTGTGGCAACGTACACCGCCGAATCGTATAAGGCTATGAAAGACAAAGCTCCAAACAGCAGAAGAGGTACGGCTTCAAGTGCTTCAAGTACTCCAATGACGTTTGGTGCGTCCGCTCCGACACCGATAAACGGTGCTCCGCCGACAACTCAGGATAACGAAAACAGCTTTGCCAAAAATTTTTTGAAGAAATTTTCAAAAAAGCCTTGACAAATAAAGCTTAACGTACTATAATATAGAAGTACCGTTAAGCAATGGAGAGATGTCCGAGCTGGCCGAAGGAGCATGATTGGAAATCATGTATACGGTTTCCGCCGTATCTGGGGTTCGAATCCCCATCTCTCCGCCATTTGCCGGTGTGATGGAATTGGCAGACGTAGTGGACTCAAAATCCACCGGTAGCGATACCGTGCCGGTTCGAGTCCGGCCACCGGCACCAGAAAGCACTTGCAATTAATTTTGCAAGTGCTTTTTTAATATGTGAAGATAGTTCTTGTTAATCTTACTTCACGAACCCGACCGAGCGGATAATGTCCGCAAAATCGGAATTTAACGGAGGACTATTTTTATGCAAACAATAATTGTTTTGCTTAATGCAGAGATGATGACAAACCCTGATTTGGATATTCGCTATACTTTACCGGAACGTATTGAAGAATATACAAATAATCAAGTAAAAGATAATGGATACGATTATCTTTCCAACACAAAGCTAGGATTATGGTTTGAAACAGATAATGCTGTAAACAACGTTGAAAAAATCATTCAGCTAATAAATACAGAAAGATTTTTAGAAAATGATTTATCAAAAGTGGCTGAGATTTATATTTCAGATGAAGAATGTGCATTATTTGAAGACTGCCGTAAAATATTTCCTATCTAACTGTGAATAATTAATTTCTATATTATCCGGAAACTTTTGAAAAGCTTAATTTTATTAATTCAGAGATTTCGGAGGAGTAAATTATGTCAATAGACAGAGCCGAATGGCACTGGGAAAGTGTGGAAAATCTATATAGGAAAACTTACAATGTTACGGGAGAGCTTACGGAAAAGCAAGAGAATGAAATATGGCTGTCCTGCTGTCAAATCGTATAAATGTAACGATTGCAAAAAAATAATAATGGAAACTTATATTATAGAAAATGAATAAATTCTTTTTTACTATGGCGAAAATTAGTAGGTATATAAAATAACTTATTTATTAAATTAACTATTGGTTGGGCATGTGAAGTAAGGACAAAAAGAACTAGTTTCACATATTTCCTGCGGACGTTGTCCGCAGGAAAAAAGGAGTGAATAAATTGAGCGAAGTTAAAAAAATCGAAAGCTTTAAAGCAGACCACGATAAAATTGAACCGGGCATATATATTTCAAGAACAGACGGTGACTTGATAACTTATGATATGCGAACCCGCAAGCCAAACTGCGGAAATTATATGGATAACATTACTATGCACACCGTTGAACATATGTTTGCGACATACGTCAGAAGCTCCGAAATAGGGGACAGAGTTATTTATTTCGGTCCTATGGGTTGTCAGACGGGTTTCTATTTGATAGTTAAGGATACAGAACCGCAGAAAGTTCTTGAGGTTGTCAAAACTGTTTTGCAGCAAATCATTGACCATAAGGGTCCTGTTTTCGGTGCGGAGCGTAAGGAGTGCGGAAATTATAAAAATCTCGCTCTTAAGCCGTGCGTTAAAGAATGTAAAGCATATCTTGATGTTTTAAAAAATAAATTGGAGGTTGATTTTAAGTATGCAGAATAAGGTTGAAATCGGAATTATAGGTGCTATGCAGATTGAAATTGACGGCATTAAAGCACTTATGGAAGACAGCGTTACAATTAATATGAGCGGAATTGAGTTCGTGAAAGGCAAGATTTACGGTAAAAATGTTGTCACGGCAGTTTGCGGAATAGGCAAGGTCTTTTCGGCGGTTTGTGCTCAGACTATGATTCTCGGATTTAACCCCGATGTTATCATTAATACGGGTGTCGCAGGAACATTGACGGACGAACTCTCAATCGGTGATGTTGCCATTGCCGATAAGGTCGTTCAGCATGATATCGATACAACGGCTCTGGGCGATGAACCGGGTCTTATTTCGGGTCTTAACGTCGTGTATATTCCTACGGACGAAAAGATTACGGGTATTCTTGCCGAAAACGTTAAGGAGCTTGGCTTGAACTGCAAAACAGGCACAATTGCAACAGGCGACTGCTTTATCAACGATAACGAAAAGAAGCAGAGTATTATCGATAAGTTCTCCGCCATAGCCTGCGAAATGGAGGGCGGTGCAATTGCTCAGGCTTGTTACATCAATGATGTTCCGTTCACCATTTTAAGAGCAATTTCGGACGGCGGTGACGAAAATTCTCACCTCGACTATTCGGCTTTTTTGAAGAAAGCTGCCGAAACTTCCATTGAGGTTATTAAGAAATTTATCGCTCGCTAAAATTATAAATATATTTAGCAATTGGGAATTAATAACAGTATTTTTAACTAAGTGTGAACTAAATGTTATTTTTTGTAGTAAAAGGTTAAAGGTTTGTTGTTTTTCTTGATTTGATACGATTAATATATTATAATAGACTTAATTATAATGATGTATTGTGACTACATACGAAAAAGTAAATCATCGAAAGGATGAACAGTGTAATGAAATATGCAAAAAAAGTAGTTTGTGCTGCTATCGTTGCCGGTATGCTTTTTTCATTTGTCGGTTGTAAGGACAAGAATAACAATAACAACAATAATATGGTTAATTCTCCCGACCAGCCTGTACAAACCTCGGCACTCGAAACGGGAGATACTCCCAATGGCAAAACTTATCAGATTGGTAATGTGAAATTCAGTCAAAATGATACGGAGCTTCAGTTGAGCGATGTTACCTTTACGGACGAAGATTTGGAGTTTATCTCGACTTGTACAAATCTTGAGTACTTCGGTGTTCTTTCTTCCAATTTAACCGACCTTGAGTTTTTGAGCGATTTGCCTAAACTGAAAACAGTTATCATAGGTACAAGCGACATTTCAAGCCTTAAGTCGCTTGCCGACGCTACTTCAATTGAAAATCTTTCGATTATCAATGCCAATGTTAAAAGTTTGAGCGGTCTTGAAAGACTTACCAAACTAAAAAACATTAATTTCACCAATAACCTTATTAATAATATAACCGCACTCGAAAAATGCCGTAACCTTGAAAATATTAATCTTGAGTCCAATCTTATTACGGATATTTCTCCGATTGCAAGCCTTAATAAGCTTAAGGTTCTCAACCTCGGCAGCAATGCCATTACCGACGGCGAAATTCTTTCTTCCATTACAAGCCTTGAAGAATTGAATATTGCCTGCAATACGCTTTCCGACCTGTCTTTCCTTACAAGCCTTACTGAGCTTAAAAAGCTCGACATTAAGGCTATCAATCCCGATGATAAGGACGTGCTTATCGACCTTATCAACTTGCAGGAGCTTGATGTTACCGACTCCAACCTTTCAAGAAACGATGTTGTTAAGCTTATGATTCTTCTCCCCGAGTGCGATGTTAAGAGCAGCTTCATCATTACGGACGAAGAGCTTAACCGTGGCTATGAGGACGAGGACGAAGAAACCGATACAGAGGACGAGAACGAAGATGAGGATAACGAAAGCTCCGATGAGAACGAGAATTCTTCCTCCGACGAGGACAGCGATGAGGACGAACTCGGTCTTGTAAGCTCAGATGACGAATACAATGTTGACGATATTATCGACAGCGACAGCGATGACGAGGATAACGGCAACGATTACGATTATTATGAGTACGGTGACAGCAACGATTATACCAATGATTATGATGATTGGTATTAATCAATCTTTTGAGGTGTATATATGAACAAGTCGCTTAAAATTATTTGCTCTGCTTTGTGCGTGGCTTTGACGCTTCCTATGCTGACGGCGTGCGATAAAGAGGGAAAAGAAGAAATAACTTCTTCCGCTTCGTCTGTTACACCCTCAGCTCCCGAGGTAAGCACAGCTCCGATTGATACAAACGATGTTCCTGCAATTGAAAGTCCGCTTGCAAAAGAAGAGTTTATTTTCGGCAATGTTTTCTTTAATAAGGCAGTTACTACCGTTGAGCTGTCCGATACTACCATTGATTCGTTTGAACCGCTTATCGACTGCCCTTATCTTCAAACTATTACTCTCAGCGGCTGCGAAATTAAGGATTTTTCGGGTCTTAACTCCCTTACTCAGATTAGCCATTTGACAATCTCTGACTGTGGTTTTGAAAATTTAAGCTATATCAGCGACCTTATTCAATTACAATCCTTAGATATTTCAAACAATAAAATCACTGATATTATTAAGTTAAGCTCGCTTAAGAATTTGAATTCGCTTATGGTTACAGGTGGAGATCTTCAATCAATCGGTGCTGTTAAGTATATGTCGGGTTTGCAGGTTCTAAGACTTGATGCAAAGAGCTGTTCCGACCTTTCTCCTCTTGAGGGGTTGAAAAAGCTTAAGGAACTCTACATTTACAGCGAAAAGGCTTCCGATATTTCATACCTTGCGGATTCTGAAAATATTCGTAATCTTGAACTTAAAATGCCTAAGCTTAAGGATATTTCCGTTTTGGAAAATATGACTTATTTAAGTGACGTTAAGCTTGCCAATACTTCTATAGAAACAGTAAGACCTATCAGAAATATTACAAATATGATTACGCTTGATGTTTCAAACACTAAGATTTCGGAAGTGTACTTCCTGAAAAGAATGGTTTTCCTTGAAAGTCTTAATGTTTCGGGAAATGAGATTTCCGACCTTGAAAATCTGGAGTTTTGCGAAAAGCTGAAGTTCCTTGATGTTGCCGATACGGGAATAACCAAGGACGAATATGAATCTCTTATTGCTGCACTTCCCGAAGCAACCATTGTGTATAAACACGATGAAGTTACGGGGGGACTTACAGAGGAGTCCGATAATGAAAAATCCGATGAATCCAAGGACGAGAACGAAAATGACGAATCCTCCGAAGAAGAGCAGGATAACGAAAACGAGCATCGTCGTTCCGAACGAAACGACAGAACGGAAGATAATAACGAAGAACAGTATGATAATCCGAACGGTGACAACGGCAGCAGTGAGAACGGCTATTGGTTTGAGAATGATTATACAGGCGGTTATGCTTTCTACAGCTATGATGACGGAATAATTTACAACGACGGCGAAGGCGGTCACGTCTACGGCGGTTAATGATTCTATAATATATTATAACAATAATAATCCCGATACTTTGGCGATAAGTGTCGGGGTTTCATTTAGAAAGGAATTTTTTTGTGAACAATTTAAAAAAGGTTGGAATTGTCGCTTGTTCAAACGGGTTATTAACATCTTCAAAAGAATATGTTGAAAACTTAACGGGGATTTTAAAAGAATTATTTTTAGAGCCTGTTTTCAGTGAATATATTTATGCGGAGAATTCCGTGTTTCAGGGCAGCGGAGAAGAACGTGCGAATGCACTTATGAATTTTTATCGTGATAATGAAATATCTGCAATATTTGATATATCGGGCGGAGATATTGCCAATGAAACATTACTGTACCTTGATTTTGATGTTATAAAAAATTCCAATAAAAAGTTCTGGGGTTACAGTGACCTTACTACTATCATTAACGCTATTTATACAAAAACAGGGAAAACCTCCGTTTTATACCAAGTGAGAAAGCTTGTCGAATGTGAAGAGCGGATAAACGATTTCAGAGAAACTTTTTTAAATGAAAAAGATGATTTGTTTGATTTTCCGTATAGGTTTATAAACGGAAGCAGTATGAGTGGAATAATTGTGGGCGGTAATATTCGCTGTTTGCTTAAACTTGCCGGAACTGAATATTTTCCAAACCTTAACGAAAAGATACTGTTGCTTGAATCACTGGGCGGCGGAGTTCTGCAAATGACAACTTTTTTAAGTCAATTGAAAATGCTGGGTGCATTTGAAAAAATCAGCGGAATTATGCTGGGAACATTTACCAAGCTTGAAGAAACATCAGGTGAAGATGCGATAATTCCTCTTATAAAACGATTTGCGGGAGATATACCGATTGCAAAAACTCAGTTTATAGGACACGGAAGTGAGTCTTATGCTGTTGAAATCGGAAAATACTATTCTTTTATGGATAAATGTAATGTATGAATAAACTAAGACCAATAAAGCTTGTCTTGTCTTTAACACTGATAATATTCTCAATGTTCATTAATACCGTTAAAGTGTCGGCGGAGCAGTTTGAGCTTACAGCAAAATTGCCTGACAGTGTAAATATCGGAAATTCATTTGATATTATGTTTTCTACGGAAGTAAATACGAATGTTAAAGCAATCAGAATAAAAGTTAATTACAATTCTGATTATATATCATTTGAAGATATTGATAATATTCAGCCGAGTGAAGTAAAATTTAATTCCGCAAACAATACGATAGATTTTATAATATTATTTGACAGTACCTTGAAAAGCGGTGATGTGTTTAAGCTGGAATTTGCCGCAAAATCGGGAAATAAATCTTCCAAGCAGAATATCTTGTTTGAAGTTTCAGAGGCAGTTGATAACAATTTAAATGATGTATCTGTAAAAATATCAAATAATGTGGGTATTGATATAATTAAAAAGGGCGACCAAACCTCCGAAAAAGAAACAAATTCAACTGAAAGCGGCAGTACAGTATTGTCTGAGTCCAAATCTGCCAATTCTGTTAAATCTTCAAAATCGAGCAGTGTGTTATCGGAAAATTCGTCTTCAAGAGCGAATAACTCACATACCGAAAGTATTGTTTATCACTCCGATTATTTGAGAAGTAATAATAATTCCACATCGGATACAGGAACAACTAGTGAGTATTACAAAAATGACAGTACTGCTAATTCCAAAAATAACACAACGTCTATATCACAGCTTGGCGGAACAGATATCGGAAATCTGAATTTGAAAGAGAGCAGGGGAAAGTATGTGTTTGTGGGAATAGGAATTACACTTTCCGTTATGGGAGTTTTGTTTGTTGCGTTTCGTTTGGGGCAGTTGAGCAAGCGGAAAACGGAATCCGATAAGATGTTTCCAAAAGACAACAACAGTGAAGATTAAATTCCTTTTGATTTAATATAAAGGTGGTTATATATGGATAAAAAGAAAAGGATTGTGAAAATTATTGTATTGGTTGTAGTTTGTATTTTTGCGGAATGCCTTATTTCAAACTACTCGGCTTTAAGAATTATATTCAGCGGTACACAAGAGGTAAACGTTGATTTTAAGTCACCAAATATTAGCAGCAGCGGAGCAATCTATATTAACACCGGCGATAAAATTACTTTGAACAATGGCAGTATTCTGATTAGTGACCTCAATTGTGAGTTAAAAAATATCTGTTTGGTTTTATCGGGAGATTATTACGAATATGTCCATTTGGATATCTCTTATCTTGACGATAACTTCGCTTACGAGGAAGACGGATATGATTATAATATCTCCAATATATTGATGTACTCGGGTATTAATGAAAAGAATTATTTCAATGTTACTTCTTTCGGAAAAGTAAAAAGTTTGAGAATTAACGTTGGTGATGTGGAAAATAATTTCACAATATCAGAAATCAGCCTGAACAAACCTCCGGAGTTTAGTTTTCACTTTTTAAGATTTGCTCTCATTTTAATAATAGTATTTGTTATTGCTTACGGTGTGTGGAAATTTACACTTGAAGACAATGATTACTTATTTATGAAAATACTTACTGCTGTGATGTGTCTTATGGTTTTCCTAGGATTTATGATGCTTGTCAATCATCAGGACGTAAAATTTCTTGACAAATATCCGTCGGAAAATTACTCTGGTGAAGACCAATACAGACAGCTTTTTGAATCCTTTAAAAAGGGTCAGCTGAATCTTGACCTTGATTATGATGTTGATAAGCTTGAAGCTCTCGATAATCCCTATGACAGAAGCGAACGCAACGCAAAGGATACTACCGGAAACTTTTGGGACAGAGCTTACTATAACGGAAAGTTTTATTCGTATTTTGGCGTTGCTCCTGTATTCACTGCATATTATCCCGTTAATATTCTTACGGGTAAAGTACCGACAATTGAGTTTGCCAATACTTTATTATGTATTTATGCTGTAATATTTATTTCTCTGCTGTATATTGAAATGATAAAACATTTCTGTAAAGATGTTCCGTTGGTGTTGGCGGTGTTGGGGCAGATAGCGTTACTGTTCGGCTCGGCTGTTTTCGCTGCGGCTTTTGAATTTCAGTTTTATTATATGGCAGTTATTTCGGGCGTTACGTGGACGGCTGCGTTTCTTTACTTCATTTTAAAAGCTTATTATGAATCAAGCTTTAAAAAGAGAATCAGTCTGCTTGTTTTATCGGGTGTATCCGTGGTGCTGATTGTTTCGTCAAGACCAACACTTCTTTTCTATGGTATAGCTGCACTTGTGCCGGCTGTGTGTGTTCTTGCAAGCAAGGAAGAAACTTTAAAGCGTAAAATTTCATATGTCGTTTCTATCGGTACACCTATAGTTATAGGTGCGGTTATGATAATGATTTATAATTATAAGCGTTTTGAAAATCCGTTTGAATTTGGATTTAATTATCAATTAACCGTAAGTATCGCAAAAGCAAATACATTTTCGCTTGCTATGATACCGGCAGCATTTTATCATTATTTTATTCAGCAGCCCAATATTAACACAAAATTTCCGTATATTGAGCTTAAAGCCAAAACCCTCGACACATACCACCGATACAGCTATACCGGCAGAACAATGGGTATTTTCAATTATCCCATAACTTGGGGCTTTTTGCTTACTCCGATTATATTCAGAAAAAGGGATAAATTCAAAACCGCCTTTATGATTACATTTGCAGCAGCCGCAGTTGTAATGGCTTATATAGATATGTGTAAAGCAGGTTCGCATTACAGGTATACTATAGATATTCTTATGCCTGTAATATTGGTATCTCTCGTTGTTATTTTCGATTGCCTTAACGTTCTTAAAGGTCTATCCAAAAAAACTTATCTGATATCCTACGTTTTCACTTCAATAGCAATGTTTACTACAATATATGTAGGATATCTGTTAATGTTTGCCAATGAGAAGCATAAGCTTATGAACGATTACAGCTTTGTAGGTCACTTGCTACAAAATTTATAAAATATTACGAAAACTATTGAAAAATCATTTAAAAAATGTTAGAATAATTTATAGCATTAAAAAGAGGTGATTTTCACTATGAGCAATAATAATTATGTAATAGCAATCAGCCGACAGTACGGAAGCGGCGGTCATGAGATTGGCAGGAAGCTTGCCAAAAAGCTGGGCATTAAGTTTTATGATAAAGGTCTTTTGGCAGAGATAGCCAAAAAAAGCGGTATGTCGCAGAGCCTTGTTGAGTATTATGACGAGATGCCTACGAAGAGCTTGCTTTTCTCCCTTGCTATGGACGCTTATCCGATGTCATTTGCGGAAGTTCCGCTCAATCAGAAGGTGTATCAGGCACAGGTCGAAACGATTAAGAGTATAGCGGAAGAAGAACCATGTATAATTATCGGTCGCTGTGCGGACAGCGTTTTGAGTGATAACCCCAATTTGATTTCGATTTTTATTCATGCTGATATGGAAATTAAAGTCGAAAGAGTTGTTGAACGTGACGGTTTGACCAGAGAAAAGGCAAGAGAAAAAATTCTCAAAACCGACAGAAAACGTGCTTCTTTTTACAATTTTTATGCAATGGATAAGAAGTGGGGAGAGGCTAATTCACACGACCTTACCATAAACAGCGGAAAAATTGGCATTGACGAAACAGTAGTTTTAATATATGATTATATTAAACTTAGAGGATTGTTGAAATAATTTGCGGCTGTACGGTTGGCGAAGCTTGTTAAAGTTTGGTCAAGCTTTTCAAAGCTTGCGGGGTGCAGGGGCAGAGCCCCGCTCGCTGACGGAACAAATTATTGTAGAAAAACAAATTACCCTCAGCGAAACTAGACAAACCAGCAACAGCAAACAACAAAAGCACTTCTCAAAATAATATCTTTCCGT
Organism: uncultured Ruminococcus sp.; assembly: GCA_902801245.1. Taxonomy (GTDB): domain Bacteria; phylum Bacillota; class Clostridia; order Oscillospirales; family Acutalibacteraceae; genus RUG592. The sequence goes on along the minus strand of CADCHW010000008.1, from coordinate 8,116 downwards.
ACAAACCAAAACAGGCAACAGCGTAGCGAATTGCCGGTCGAAGAAATATAACCTACAATTTGATTTCAACCATACAGTTACAATAATTTTCAGTTAAAGCATATTCTGTCAGTGAACGATAGAATATGCTTTTGAATTTTGAATAATATGTAAAATAATCAAGAAATACTAAATATTTTTATGAAATCTATTGAATTTTTTTCGGGGAAAAGATATAATGTTTACAGAGTTATACGGAGGTAATATCATGAAAAAAGTCGAAATTTTTACAGACGGGGCTTGTAAAGGAAATCCCGGACCGGGCGGCTGGGGAGCAATTCTGAGATACGGCAAAGCTGAAAAAGAGATTAGCGGCGGCGAAAGCAGCACCACCAATAACAGAATGGAAATCAGTGCCGTTCTGGAAGCTCTCAAGTGCCTGAAAGAATCCTGTGATGTCACACTTTACAGTGACTCTCAGTATGTTTGCAATGCTATTAATAAGGGCTGGGCGAAAAAGTGGCGTGCCAATAATTGGATGAGAAATAAAACCGACCCTGCATTGAATGCCGATTTGTGGGAGGAACTGCTTAATCTGTGTGAAAAGCATAAAATGACAATTATCTGGGTTAAGGGACACGCAGGTCACCCCGAGAACGAACGCTGTGACAGGCTTGCTGTTGCGGCTGCCGAAAAATATAAGTAAATTGAAAAGATTATTCACGTTAATTTCGATGTCAATGATGTGTATTCTTTGTATTACTCTTTCAATAATAATTTGCGAAGCTAAAACTGTACTGTATTTGAATGAATGCGGTGCAGTTTTAGACGTTTTTAGTGATATTGATGACAACAATATTTACATTTTATGCAGCTTTAATGATAATTATAATATCATAACGGTTAATAATAGTCTGAATACATACGAAAATATATCGGATATTAATGTGAATAATAAAACGTATGCATATGCAAATGATACCTTTTATTTTTTCAGCAAAGAAGAAGAGGTGAATGCAAAAGGTGAGGTTGTATTGCCATATACGGTAATTGACAGCTATAATTGTAAAACGGGTATAAGCCGCAAAAGGGTAATTAATAATGCAATACCCGAACTTTACGGTACATTTGCGGTTGATTCCAACGGAAATTATTATATGATATCCAAAAATACTGTTGAGGTTTATACCTCAAATTATAAATATTTAAAAACGATTTCCGTTGGAGGTAATGTCATCAATTTAACAAATTCTCCTGACGGAACTATAATTTACGTTCTGTATGAGAATAAATTGAAAATAATTGACAATAACAGAATTTATGATTATAATATATCTGCAAATAAAATTTATCCGGAAAATAACGGATTTTTTGCGACAGACAGAGGAGAAATTTATAATTACGGCAACGGAAATGTTTCGGCAGTTTACAGCGGCTTTGACGGTATACACGGTGCAGCCGTTATCAGAGAGAATATTTTTGTTAGTAAGCTCGGTGAATTAACGGCAGTTAATAATGATACAGAATTTTCGGTTGAGGAAATAAGTTCCGAAACTTATATAAAATCATTGGGAAACAAATGTATATGTATAAATCAACACGGAAACAGTGCTGAGGTTAAAATTGTTACGGAGGAAGATGTCAAGCTTAAACAATCGGAATTTAACAGCAGTAGTTTGGAGAATAACGAAAATATAAATAAAGCATTATCCTCCGATATTTACAATATCAATTATGACAATGATATTATAACAGGTATTACCCCGGGCAGCACAATAGCAGAAATAAAAAACAATATTAGGACAGAAAACTTAACGTTCTATGACAGCAAGGGCAATATAAAGAAAAGCGGTGTAATCGGAACAGGAAGTATTATAGAAAATACGGAAACAAAGGAACGATTTTGTATTATAATTTACGGTGAACTCAGCGGAGAGGGAAATATAAATTCGCTTGACAAGACCGTTTTGGCAAATCATATTCTTGAGGCAAAGGAGCTTAACGGTGTTTATCGGACAGCTGCTGATATTAACGGAGATTCACAGGTGAATTTAAAGGATTACGTTGCCCTTGACGGATATATGAAAGGCAATTATTCGATTAACCAGAACAGATAAAGTCAAACTGCACAAAAAAAGTTGTAGCTGTACTGTTGGCGAAGCCTGTTAAAAGCTTGACCAAACTTTAAAATGGTAAATCTTTTAGCTTTCAAGTATAAAAAGACTTGACACAAACTTTGAAACCACACAGCTACAAAACATAAAAGGGTCGGAAACTTCAAAACGAAGTAACCGACCCCAAATTAACAATATAGGAGGAACAAAATGATGCTTACCGTTTCTTATTATCCGAAAATATTAATTAAAAAACAAATTACTTTACGGAATGCTCATAGCTCTCAATCATTCGTTTTACCATCTGTCCGCCCACAGAACCTGCCTGTCTTGCAGTGATGTCGCCGTTGTAGCCCTCTTTAAGGTCTACGCCAACCTCGTTGGCACACTCCATCTTGAATCTATCCATAGCCTCTCTCGCCTCGGGTACGTTAAGCTTATTGTTATTTTTTGCTGACATAATAATTTTCTCCTTTTCATAAAATTTCATTTTAAAGCATACCCTTGAAAGAGAGATATTTTCTCATATCGCACCTTTCGGATATACTTTTATACACAGATATATCCGAAAGGTTTTACCGAAGCTTCCCTCGACTTTCCGAATATATCATTTTTTGCGGTTGAGATTTGTGTATCTCTCTGCCGCAATAATATTGTATGTACTTTTGAAAATTTTATTTGTAGAAAATTTTAACATATTTTTAATATTACTCTTCCGCAGTATTTTTCTTTTTCTTAGATGATGCAATAATCAACGTCAAAATCCATAACAGGAAAAATCCGAACAATCCTCCGCTGAAATCAATCAGAACATCACGAACCTGAGAACTTCTTCCGTCGGAAAAATACTGTAAAAATTCATCTGTAACGGGAACAGCAAGGATAAAGAAAAGTATTTTGAAAATCTGATTTTTGAAACCGCTGTAAGCGTGGACTGTGGCGGAAAGGAAAAAACCGAAAAACGAGAACTCAACAAAATGTGCAAGTTTGCGGATAGTACCCTCGTTAAATAAATTTGGCAAATGCAAAAATGTAACAATTTGGTCAAAGATTAAGAATACAGAGTCGCTTTCCATTTGTGATTCATCTCCGGGAATAGCGGAGTGTATAAATATAGTGGCAGTTATAATAATTGTGAAAAATAAAAGCAGTCTTTTTTTCATTTTTAAAATATTCCTTTCAAAACTTTGTCGGTCACTGTAAATTATACACTAATATGTCGATTCAGTCAATGTCGGCGGACAACGTCCGCAGAAGATACATGGAGATAGTCCTTTTTATCCGAAACTTCACCCACTCGACCGAAAGTTACACTTAGCAATAAATTTTAAAATTACATATATATAGTACTGCTGTAATTTGTTGTTTTTAATCATTTTACCGTTTTTTTAAATTTTGAAAAATAACTATTGAAGAAGTGGGGACAGTGTGGTAAAATATATTTGTTGTGCCGGATTTGATTTTTTAGTATTATCCGATTTAGTGAATAATATAGGCAAACTTAATATAATATTATAATACACGTTTTTATTATAACGGAGGATTTTATTTTGGAAAATTTAATTCAAACCATAGTAAACGCACTCGGCGGTGCTCCGAAAGAACTTATAGTTTTTATTATTTCATTATGCCCGATACTTGAACTCAGGGGCGGTCTTATCGCTGCAAGTATTTTACATATTGATATGTGGAAAGCAATTCCGATTTGTATTGTCGGAAATATTCTGCCGATACCGTTCATTCTGTTGTTTATCGAGAAAATTTTTGAGTGGCTTAAAAACACTAAGCTTGTAAAAATGATTGATAAACTCGAAGAAAAAGCCGAAAAGGGTGCGAAAAAAATTATGGAACACAAAACGTGGGGACTTCTCCTTTTCGTGGGTATTCCTCTCCCCGGCACAGGTGCGTGGACTGGTTCTCTCGTTGCCGCACTTTTCCATTTTAAACTGAAAGACGCTTGCCTTTCGATACTCGGAGGAATAGTTCTTGCAACGGTTATAATGTGTTTTGTTTCCTACGGTATTCCGTTCTTGGTATCACTGCTTTAAGTTAGTGTGTCGGGAATAAATTTTGACTCAGGCGGTCGGTTAAAATGAATGATAAAATTTTACAATATGATATTGTAATAGTCGGCGGCGGGGCGGCAGGTCTTGTCGCCGCTGTTTGCTGTGCAAAAAAAATTAACGGGAAAATTAAAATTGCCGTTATCGAAAAGGAGTTTAAACTGGGAAAAAAGCTCCTAGCAACAGGCAACGGCAAATGTAATATGACTAACAATAATATGTCATCTGAATATTATAATGACGAATCAAGGCAATTTGTTAAAAATATTATCTCAAAATACAGTACCGATAAAATAACAGCATTCTGGGAATCTATAGGCTTGCTGTGTAAAGCTGATTCTTTCGGGAGAGTTTATCCTTATTCGGGACAAGCATCGGCAGTTCTTGATATACTTATAATGAATCTGGAATACTATAATGTTGATATATTCTGTGAAACCAATATAACTTCAATTATTCCCGAAAATAACGGCTACAAGCTTACCGCTTACAAGAAAACATTTACAGCTCAAAAAGTTATCCTTGCCACGGGAGGAAAAGTTCAGCCGAGTTTGGGGAGTAACGGTTCTTCGTATAAGTTCGCCGCTGATTTGGGTTTGAAATGTACAGAAGTTTTTCCGAGCCTTGCCCCAATACCTTGTAATGATAAATATCTTCCGCTTATGAAAGGTGTTCGTACAGCGGCAGTTGTTTCTTTGAAAGCCGACGGAAAAATTCTTTGTGCCGAACAGGGAGAGTTACAGCTTAACGAAAAAAATATTTCGGGAATTTGTATATTTCAGTTGTCAAGATTTGTCAATGAATATTATGCATTGAATACCATAAACGGTAAAAAATATAATCGTGTATCGATAATTGCTGATTTAATGCCCGATTATACGTTAGACGAAACAGAAAATATTCTCAAAAAACGAAGAAAGCAAATGACGACTTTGAAAACTGAAGAGTTAATAACTGGAATCATCAACAAAAAAATCGGCTTGTATTTAGCAAAAAAGCTGAATATAGACCTTGATACCGAGCTTTACAATTTATCTAATGATGATATTGAAGCTCTTGCAAGGTCGGTTAAAGAGTGTGAATTTGTTCCGAGCGGTATGTCGGGGATAAATTCGGCACAGGTTACGGCAGGCGGCATTGTACTTTCCGAAATCAATAAAAATATGCAGAGCGTGAAATATAATAATTTGTATATTATCGGCGAAGCTTTGAATGTTGACGGAATGTGCGGCGGATATAATCTTCATTGGGCGTTTGCAAGCGGTATTATTGCCGGGAATGCCGCCGCAAATTCGTATAAGAAAAAGAGGTGATAAAATGCTCAGAATAAGCGATTTGAAATTACCGTTGGATTATAATAATGAAAAGTTAAAAACATTGTCGGCTAAACAGCTTAATGTCGGTTTGAATAAAATCAAATCGGTAAAGCTTTTTAAAAGAAGTATAGACGCACGTCATAAGGATAATATAATATTCACAGCCACGGTTGATGTTGAGTTAAACGTTGACGAAAATTCCGTACTAAGACGCTGTAAATCAAATAAAGTTAATGTCGCAAAGGAGTACCGTTATGAGCTTCCCTTATCAAAGAAACTCGATAAACGTCCCGTAGTTGTTGGTGCGGGTCCGGCAGGACTTTTTTGTGCGTTGGTGCTTGCACAGGCAGGACAGTGTCCGATTCTGATTGAGCGTGGCAAAAGCGTTGACGAGCGTACCGAAGATGTAAACGAATTTTGGACAAGCGGTGTTCTTAAAACGGAAAGCAATGTTCAGTTCGGAGAGGGCGGTGCTGGAACGTTTTCGGACGGCAAGCTGAACACAGGCACTAAGGATATTCGTTCCCGAAAGGTGCTTGTCGAATTTACCGAACACGGTGCTCCCGAGGAAATTCTTTACAATGCAAAGCCGCATATCGGTACGGATAAACTTAAAAACACTGTGAAAAATATTCGCAATGAAATTATTTCACTCGGTGGAAATGTATATTTTCAAACCAAGCTGACAGCAATTAATACTGATAACGGGAAAATTAAAAGCATAACAGTTCAAAAAAACGACGGTTCAACAGAAGAAACAGAAACGGATAATCTTGTGCTTGCATTGGGTCACAGTGCGAGAGATACATTTGAAATGCTTGTAAACAGCGGTTTTATGATGACACCCAAGCCGTTTTCGGTTGGTGTGCGAATTGAGCATTTGCAGGAAAATATAAATAAAACTCAATACGGAAAGTTTTATAACAGTAAATATCTCGGTGCTGCTGATTATAAATTAAATGTTCACCTCAAAAACGGACGTGGAGTTTATACATTTTGTATGTGTCCGGGCGGTTCTGTGGTTGCGGCGGCGAGTGAGAAAAATACTGTCGTTACAAACGGTATGAGCGAGTTTAAGCGTGACAAAGAGAATGCCAACAGTGCGTTGCTTGTCGGTGTAACTCCGGAGGATTTCGGAAGCGAAAATCCGCTTTCGGGTGTTGAGTTTCAAAGAAAAATTGAGCGTGCCGCATTCATTGCAGGCGGAGGAGATTATAAAGCTCCCGTTCAGAGGGTCAGCGACTTGCTGAACGTTAGAAAGTCAACGGCGGTCGGTTCTGTTGTGCCAAGCTACAAACCCGGTTATAACTTTGCGGAGATAGGGGAGTATCTTCCCGAATATGTGTGCGACGGATTGAGGGAGGCTATTCCTCTTCTCGATAATAAGCTTCACGGTTTCGCAGACCCCGACGCAGTTGTGACTGGTGCAGAAACAAGAAGCAGCAGTCCCGTAAGAATTTTGCGTGGCGAAAATTTGGAAGCTGTATCGTGCGGCGGAGTTTATCCGTGCGGAGAGGGTGCGGGATATGCGGGGGGAATTGTTTCGGCGGCGGTTGACGGCATAAAGTGTGCCGAGGCAATTTTGAGAAAGTCGGGGAGATGTTAAGCAATGGCTGAAAATGATGTAAACAGCAGTAAAAAGAAAATATTCTATGTGCTTGATATTTTGCGTAAATACAGTGACGAAGACCACCCGATAACGGCTCAGCAGATTGTTGACAAGCTTCAGACGCTTTATAACGTTAAAGCGGAAAGAAAGTCGATTTACCGTGATATCAACGTTTTGAAAAGCTGCGACTACGATATTATAAAAATTGCAGGCGACGGTTTTTCTCTTTTGGAGAGGAGCTTTGAGGTTGCGGAAATTCGACTTTTGAACGATGCCATTCTCGGAGCAAGATTCATCACTCCAAAAAAGACAAAGGAGCTTTCGGAGAAGCTTCGCCGTGAACTCAGCGTTTATCAGGCGAAAAAGATTGAAACTCAAACATACTTTGACAACAGGGTTAAGTTCACTAACGAACATATATTATATGTAATAGATACTATACATACGGCTATATCGGAAAATAAGAAAATTACTTTCGGTTACTATCGCAAGAAAATTGTAAATAATCAAATCTGCCGATATTATGACAGAAATCATACTATAAGTCCATATGCTTTGGTATGGAGCGAGGATAAATATTATCTTGTCGGCAACTATGAAAAATATGACGATATATCTCACTATCGGCTAGACAGAATGGAAAATGTAACAATAACAAATGAGCAGTCACGTTCGTTTGAAGAGGTGAGCGAATATAAGAACAGCTTTGATGTGGGCGATTACGCAAGCAGAACTTTTCAGATGTTTTCGGGTACGGACGAAATGATTGACCTTATTTGCAGTAACGATATACTTGAAAGAGTAATAGACAAGCTCGGAGAACATGTTCACTATATGAGTGTCGGAAAGGATAAATTCAGAGTTCGTGTAAGAGGTTACGATAGCGAGGGTCTTATAGAGTGGCTTATGATGTTGTCAAACAGGTGTTATGTTGTAAGTCCGGAGAGCCTTAGAAAAAGGGTTATCGAGAGAGCAAACGAAATTATTCAAATGCAGAATAACAACGGTTTTGCGGAAAATAAATAAACATCAAGT
>CADCHW010000007.1 GCA_902801245.1 uncultured Ruminococcus sp. | reverse complement strand
TCATTTGGGGATAGTTTTTCCATTACTTCCAAGGTCATCAGTGGGTTGGCTATACTTCCAGTTTTGGTATAAAATCAGTCTTATTCTGTGATTGAGCCATTTTCTTTGATAGCTCCCTCTTGCAGTAACTCTGCAAATATATGTGCCTTTTCAGTAAGCTGTTCATCTTCCGTATCCGTACCAACAATAATACGGCTCGGATATAAATTATCATACAAAGCCTTTGACTCTCTCAAAAACTCAGGACTGAAAATAATATTTTTACTGCCTGTTTTTTCACGTATTGATTTTGTATAACCAACCGAAATTGTAGACTTGATAACCATAATCGCACTCGGATTATATTCCATAACTAATTTGATTACCGTTTCTACAGCAGATGTATCAAAATGCTGAGTAGTAGAATCATAATTAGTTGGAGCTGCAATAACCACAAAATCAGCATTGCTGTAAGCTTCCTCTGCATTAAGCGTTGCGGTTAAATCTAACTTTTTTTCAGCTAAGTATTTTTCTATATAATCATCTTGTATTGGAGATTTTCTATTATTTACTAACTCAATCTTTTCAGGAACAACGTCAACAGCAAATACTTTATGATGTTGAGATAACAGTACAGCAATACTAAGACCAACATAACCCATACCAGCTACTGCAATAGTATATTTTCTGTCCACGCTTTTTCCTCCAAACATTCATTTATCACAACAAAATTTGGCTAAAATCAAGATATTTCGCCACGAAATCAAAGAAATCAAACAATTCAAACAAACCCACGAAAAAACCGTTGAATTTGCCGAATAATTACACATTTATCAATTAAATAAGTATCAGGACTTTACACAATAATACCTGCTTTACCCGAAGTTTAAATACTATCGGTGTTGGGTGAACAAATACACTTCCAACGGGTATATTTAATACGAAACAAATGCCCCATCCTACAAAATAGTCGATACGTAATCTCAACGCTATATGCAGGGCAAACAAAACAGCCGACAAGGTCTATAATTTATACTTAACCTACAACTCTATGTACTTATCACATAAATACCCATAAAATAACATTGAAACAAAACATCTCAAATATAAAAACTAAAATTAGAATCCAATCTAATCTTTATGTTAATATTATAAAATAAAAACATAAAAAAGTCAACAAGTAAATTCAAACATCCACTAAATTCTATTTTTTTACTAATTATCCAAAACATAATATTTAATAAATTATAATAAATTGATAAAAATACCGAATACTTTTCAAATAGAGATATAATATATCAATTATCGACTTTTTATGGATTTTAAAGCGATATGTAACATCTTAACAAAACAAAAACAACAATAAACAAAACTTATTCAACACTATTTTTCAAAAATTCTTTTGTTTTATTTCCAAATGCTTTTACTCTTGGAGTAACCAAACTATAGTCAATCGTATTATTCAAAGACTCGCTTATATTACCATTCATACATAACCGTTCTTGAAGCTCAAGTATTTTCAGCGACTCCTCAACTTTGATATTATTGCAAGGAAATACAAGAAACTGTTTTTCATATATCAAAGAAAACATCAGTCCATGAAAAGTATCCGTAAAAATATAGCTTGCATTATCAACATACGAAAGAAATTCACTCGGCAATGCATCTACGTTTTCATCACAAAAATCAAACCAACGTCCTACGGAAATTATTTTCAAACCCTTTTCATCAGCAAAGCTTCTAATTTTTTTCTTAAGCTCCGAATTAAGCATCATACCATAGGTATACAGCATTATGTAATTATCTGCTTTCTTTTTTGCCTGATATTTTGAATATGTTGCTTTTGGGTGCATCAAGGTCGGATCTGCAACAAGTGAACATTCTTTCTTTACCACTTGTTCAATAACCTCTTTGGTGTGCATATCACGCACAGAAATTGCCTTGAATTTCAAAAGCTCTTCCTCTATGTATCCATTATCCTTAAATTGCTCAATTGTTGCTCTGTTAATGGATGGAGCAACCGATATTCTGTTTTTCTCAGGAAATCCGTATCCAAAAAATTCCTTGGATTTCTTAATCTTTTCTCTGCTTATATTCCATATTTCATCACTGCCGAAAAAGAAATAGTCATCTTTACCGCTTCCAATCTTGCTTATATCCGTCAATGAAAATGTCTTTTTAGCTTCGGAAAATTTCTTATAATTTCTGTAATCCAAACTCATAGATTGAAATTTTCCTTTCAGAAATTTATTTGCACAAGACTTTAACGTTTGCTTAAACGTACTTTGATGATGTATGTCAACAAACGTCACTTCTCCGTATTTTTCAAGTTCCCACTGCAAAGCGTGTGCCTGAAAAAAGCTGCCGTAATTAAGGCTGTCATAAACTGTTACAATATGAAGCATTATTTAACCTCCATAATCGATATAGCATTCGTTGAAGAAAAATCTTTGTAAACTTCCATTGTTTCAACTATTTTTTTATAGTCAACATTTTGCTCTATCGTAAGATACGCAACATAATCCTTGCTGTTTCCAAAAAAATTACCCTTTTTAATTCTTTCCTCATACTTCTTCTTATCCCCCGGAAGGAACTTGTAATGCCTAAGAACCGAGGAAGGCTTATCGGGTTTATTTCTTACAAATGGATAATAATAATGTGAATTCAGAAAAACATCTCTCTCATCTGCATAAATTAATGGGTATTTTGAAACGTGAGGTGATTTTTTTTTCATATCATTTAAAAGCACACCTCTTGCTCCTCCCCTTATACGTTTATCATACAATGTTTTTTCAAGAAAATATTCCGGAAAAAACAAATTACATACCTTAACAACATCATCTTCATTTGATATTTTCTCTGAATATAACGCATCTGCCGCAAACATATCAAGCAGAATAACCTTTTGCCTTGTTATACCTTTGCTGTGAAGCTCTGTGGCAAGCTTCTTCAAGTTCTTTTTATCACTGTCCTTATAATCAAACAGCTCGTCCGAATCCAAAATAAGATACCAACGATTAAATCCAACCTGCTCCACTATTTTTGTAATCCAAGCCTGACGGCGTACCGTTGTGTATCCCTTATCTGTTGTGAAAAGCATAACATCTGACTGTTCCGATAAAAACTCAAATGTACCGTCATCAGAATGGTCGTCAAGTATTGCGAACTGTTTAACACCCAGATTTCGATAATATTTCAAAAACAGCTTCATTCTCATTAAATCATTTTTTACAACACAAATTGCTACCGGATTCTCCATATCATCGGCAGTACTCCACTGCTTTTTAACATTCAATTTACAGTTCGCATATTCAGAAACAAAATCCTTGAACTTATTTCCGCAGGCTGCAAGCTCATATATACTTTTTCTAGTACACTTTGCACCGTCCAGTAATTTCTTGTTTTCATCGGAAACTTTCTTTTCCGTCATACCTTTAATTCTGTAAAAAGGCAAAACCATACCTACAGGAATGAGCTTTTTTATAATTTTCATTTCTTACTCCTTTTTTTCATACTCAGGAATTCCTTGAAAATACTGATTATCTTCTTTCTGAAAATAATCATCACTACTACAAATACTGCTATAATTCCATATCTTATAATAGTATGCTGATATGTCAACATCATTAAAAACGAAATCCCTGTAAATCCAACAGATATCAAAAACAAAGTTTTTATATCGTATATCTGACTTTTGATATTCTCTTGTTTACGAATACGATTAGTAAATACATAATGCATTGAGCTGTAAAAAATATAGCTCACAAGTGTTGTATACGCTGCGGCAATATATCCGAAAATAGGTATAAAAATCCAATTCAAAATAATATTTAGAATGGCTCCCAAAACAGATGCAGTCATAACGTATTTATTTTTTCCGTAATACATTTCAATATTGATAAAACGGCTGTACAGAAACATAAAGTATACGCCCATAGCAACCGGCGGAATAACATACAATGCTTCGTGGTAGGACGGAGGTGCAAAAATTTTAAGTGCCTCGGGAGCTATAAGAATAAGTGCAAAATTAGCTCCGGCAACAATAAGCGAAGTCAAATTACCGATTTTGCTTATACCTGCATAATTCTTATCTTTAAGCTGCTGATAATTCCACGGAGTGATAGTATTTTGCAGAGATGTATTAAATGTAACAAGCAGCATAGCCATACTATAGGCAAGGCTGTATATTCCGGCAGCATCAGAACCGCAGAAATGGTCAATCATAATACGGTCCGAATGATTCAGAACTATCTGCGACAAGTAATGCGGCACCAGAGGCAGGTTGAATTTCATAGCTTCAAACCAATACTGCTTATGATAAAAGACCTTGCCTTTTTTCATCTGTGATATAAACATACCAACATACACCACAAACTCAACTGCAACAAGTCCGATAATTCTTGCCATAACCTTATGGTGTTCTGTGGAAAGAACCAATATAATACCCACCAAAGGCTTCAATATCGAAATAGCAACCGTAACACCGACAAGCTTCCTGTAATTATAATCAACACGTTCTCTTGCCGCCCAGAAGCTGAACCATGTACTGAACAAAATCATTCCAAACATACACAGCATCATAGGAACATCTAAGCCAAGATAACGGTCAACCTGATTTCGCAACAGAAAATATACCACAAACCAAACTGCAACCTGCACACACGTAAGACCCTGCAACGAAGAAGCATACTGCTCCCTTATTTCGGGCTTCTTTATAATATTACGCATATAAGCACCGTAGCTAATTCTCATAGTAACTATAACAGTAAATATTTCCAGCCACGAAGAGAATACACTGTAAATACCATATTCCTCGGTATTGAGCAAACGTGTAAATATCGGTGTAGTAAGAACGGTAATTCCACGCTGAAAAAAGCTGCATATTACAAACCATATTGTAGCTTTTGCAGCCTTATTCATATTTTGATATTTTGCAAATAATTTTTTAAGCTTTCCCATATAAATATAACTTTCCCCTTCTTATTTATAAACTATGGCAATTGATTCCAGAAATAATAAGGTATAACACCCGACCAATAAGGTCTGAAGAAGAAAATTACCATATTATAGGCAATACAGCAGAACAGTATTACCGAAGCAAAAATATATTTGTCATTACGGCTTTTTAATTTGGATAACGCATTAGGCAATGAAATACAGCAAATAATTGTGAAATACGTACCTACTCTTGAGAAAATCCAACCCTGAATAGAAGCAAGCTTTATTGCAAATCCGATTAATGCCACCCAATATTCCAATTTAGTTCTCTCGTCATCGGAAGGATATTTAGCATATATATAATCTATTACAATAAAAAACAGTAAAAATACTGCCGCATTCAAAAACGAACCAAGCTTATTCTGTAGGAAGTAGTTTTCCGATTTCAAATAACCGGCATATTTAGGCACTAAACGAATTAGCACTCGCATTAGTCGTTCTATCAGCAATGCAGCCGCAATTGCCGCACCTATAAAATAAAAACGATTTTTCTTTTTCAGAGGAATAAAAGAAATCGGTAATATAATCAAAAAAACAAACGCAGATGTATGGAACAATCCTGCCAATATTGATAACACTATAAATTTAGCATACTTTTTTTCAATCAAAAAAGTAAATGCCATACAGGTTAAGCTTATCGCCAAATACTGTCTGATTAAACACATACTGTTATAATAAAACATCATAAAAACAAAAACAAACACGGAATACCATGGAATATCCGAGTATTTATAAAACAGTATATACAAAAACACTATAGTAACCAAAGAACTCACAAAAAGAAGGAAATGAGGGTCTTCGCTTATTTCGGCAAGTATACACTGGAAAATTCTGTATCCAAGTTCAAATCTGTTCTCATATACATTTATATCCGCCAGACCATCTACCTTGCTGAAGCCTCTCACAAACATCGGTGTATCTGTTCCTACAGTCAGTCCACGACAACCCGAAAGAATAATTAAACTTACAAATGATACTATCATAAATATTCTTCCGGAATTCAAATTCTCTTTGCCCTGTTTTGTTATTTGATAAAATCCCATAAAAAGTAAAACAACGGAAAGCAAAATAAATATATCCATTTTAAAAACCTCTGCTCGAATTCTATATCTCTTATCAACAACAGTGTTATCACATATTATTATAACCTTTTGTTTACTGTAGAAAAAAGTTCCTTTACCTGTCAAGTGTCAAAAAGGAACTGTCACATATAATCTATACTTGAAAGCTAAAAGATTTACCATTTAAAGCTTGCAGGCAACGGAACACCCCAAGAAGTCAAGCGGTTAGGTGTAGACTGATTGGGTAGTGTTCCCAGTAGTCTTGCACCATGCAAGGGCAGAGCCCTGCTCACTGACGGAACAAATTATCGTAGAAAAATAAATTACCCTCAGCGAAACCGAGAGAACTTTTCACAGAAACATAAAATAAAAATCTTTCTGTACAAATGAAATAGGCAACAGCATAGCGAATTGCCGGTCAAAAAAGAGGTTAATTTTAAATTTAAAATTTAAAAATTTTAAATTACAAAGAGTTATCTTAAGAATTTACAGCATACAAAGAAAGCCATTTATCAACAAATGTTCCTTTGTCAAAGCCTTTATCTCTTAATTCTTCTGCACATTTGTTTCTAAAATCCATATTATTATTTCTTGTTATATTTCTTACAGCATTAACCCAAGCTTCTGTATTATCCAAAGTAATAATTTCCACTAAATTTAAGCCTACCTCAACCTCGGGTGTAACCGTATCGGATATAATACAGCGGCAGCCTGCCGCCTGAGCTTCCATCACAGTTACCGGAAATCCCTCTCCCGACAGCGACGGTAAAATAACACAGTCAAAGCCTTTCATCAAAACAGGCACATCATTTCTCTGCCCCGTCAGAATGACTTTATCCGAAACACTTTGTGCTTCATCTTTTATTTTTTGAAAATCCTTACCGTCACCGACAAGAACAAATTTAATATTTTTATCTCTCTCGGTAAGCTTTGCAAGCTGAATATCAAACTGTTGATTCTTCATCTCGCTCATTCTCGCAATATGACCTATCACTATATCATCTTTATTTATGCCTAACTCACGCCGAGCATTTTTTACATCATCTTCTGTCACAGCAATAAATTTTTGCAAATCAACAGCATTATATATTAATGTATAATTATCTATATTTCCAAATAAGAAATCTCCTGCCATTTTACTGCAAGCGACTTTTTTGGTAGAATATCTATTATATAAAAACTTAAAAACAGGAATACTTATAATTTTCTTTACCATAGATGCCTTTCGCTGAATTGTTGTGACATGCGAATGACATACTCTTATCTTTATGCCCGAATGTTTAGCCGCTGCCAAAGCAATACCGGACTGCATAGACGTATGTGTATGAACTGCGTCATATTTGACATCGGAATTTTTTAAAATATTTTTTATCTCTTTATAATATTTTACAGGACCTAGTTTTCTGACATCACCTTTTAAAATATAAACCGTACACCCCATACCACGAAGTTTTTTCACAAGCTCCATATCAGTTGTGCCTTCATGCGTAATAAAATCAAAATGATATTTATTCTTATCCATAGACTTCATTACTTCCATTACAACGGTTGTATCTCCGCCTCGTCCGAGATAGCCTATAACATGTAAAACATTTATCATTATAAATAAAACTCCCTGTTAAGCATCTGTTTGTATATTCAACAACTTACCCTTTTCTCTTACGAATTCCTCGCTGAAATTAGGCAGTACTCCCGAAGCAGGAGAAAATGTCAGCTCACCGAAATATACTTTTCCGTTAATATCATACAAATCAACTCTTACAAAATCAAAGTCGGCGGAAAGTATTTTGCTGATTTCAAGCATTCTGTCCAAATCCCTAGGCTTTTCAAAGTCATCATCACATTTTTTCTTGCCTATAGTTCCGTTAATCCGCTGCCAATCAAGAGTATACAGCTGGAGCTTAAGCTTTTCCGCACGTCCTACGCACACCAATACAAAATTAGGCTGTCCGTGAAAGCAATGTATTTTATAATCAATTATTTTATCTGCGTCTTGAAGATATTTCTCGAATATTATTCTGTGAGGTATTTTCTTGTAGTGAGGTTCTATGCAGGCTCTTTCGTAATCCTTTTTCAGCCATTTTTTGGCAGTTTTCTTAGTTTCCTCAATGTCAAGCTTACTCTTATCATCGCAAATCAAATTCATCTCACAGCCGTGTGCCGCTTTCATTGCAAACTGATTCGGAAGTTTATCAAAATCTATATCTTCAACCTTCGTACAGACAGGTGCACAAAGCGGAACCAATATCTCCTCAAGACCCTTTCCCTTAACATAGTCACGAACCGCATATTTATCGGAGCATTCGATTTTAACAGGGTTTTCTCTGTACAGCTCAAGCCAGCACAATTTATCGGATAACGTCACAGGTTCTTTCAGATTAATTATTCTGTGAAATCTGAATCTTGCATCAAACTTTTTAATTAATGCCGGACCGAATATTTTTGATGATATATTCAAAAACTTTCTGTAAAGCGACTTTGCGTTCATATCAACTCAATATCTCCTATTTTAAATACATTCTTTTCCATACTGCCAAAAATGCATATCTTACAAAGCAATAGCAGCTGAACGGCAAAGACAGATGTTCTATATCTCTGTATAAGCTCCATACACCTTTAATAGCTTTGATTTTATTGCTTGACAGAGAATTTTCTGTTCGCCTGTACTGAGCAAGCACTTCCTTTATACCGTAGCAATTATGACCCTCTTTCAAAACTTGCAGCCATGTTGCCGCATCTTGTCTTCGGCGAATATTCGGCATAACAAGACATTCCTTGTCAACTATCGATATATCTACCATAATCCCTACTGTCTGAAGAAGATTATTTGTAAGAAAGCCCACATAGTCAACTTCAGGCAGCATATAAATTTCTTTATTTAGTTTATTACCGCTGTCATCGATAACCTCATATGACACACAAGAAAAACCATAATTATTTTCAATCATAAACTTAACTTGGTGTTCCAATTTTTGAGGAAGCCAGATATCATCGGCATCAAGGTATGCGATAAATCTTCCTGTGGACTCCCTCATACCCTTTGTTCTTGCCGCACCGGCACCAGCATTCGCAGTTTGCTTTATAAGCTTTACTCTAGGATCTGTTTCGGATATCTGTTCAACTATCGAGCAAGTCGAATCCGTTGAGCAGTCATCAACTATTATCATTTCCCAATCAGTATACGTCTGATTTTGCACCGACTTAATAGTTTCAGTAATATATTTTTGACTGTTATAAGATGGAGTTATTATAGATACTTTTTTATTCATTTTCCATCCACCCAACCGAAACTAGTCCTTCCTAAAAATATCTCTTGTATAAACCTTATCCGCTGCATCGTCAAGACAAGCGTCGTAACGATTTGCAATTATTGCCCTGCTTTGTGCCTTGAAAGCATTAATGTCATTAACTATTTTGCTGCCGAAGAAAGTACTTCCGTCTTCAAGGGTAGGTTCGTATATAATCACAGTCGCACCCTTGGCTTTTATACGCTTCATAACTCCCTGAATAGAGCTTTGACGGAAATTGTCGCTGTTGCTTTTCATTGTAAGGCGATAAACACCTATAACAACTTCCTTTTCCTTATCGCTGCTCCAGCTCTCGTTTTCGCCGTAGCCGCCTGCCATTTCAAGCACACGGTCGGCAATGAAGTCTTTTCTTGTTCTGTTACTCTGAACAATAGCCGACATCATATTTTGCGGTACATCGGCATAATTTGCAAGCAATTGTTTGGTATCTTTCGGCAGACAATAACCGCCGTAGCCGAAAGACGGATTATTATAATGTGTGCCGATACGAGGGTCAAGACATACACCGTCAATAATCTGCTGTGTATTCAAGCCTTTCATTTCGGCATACGTATCAAGCTCATTAAAGTAAGAAACTCTGAGAGCAAGGTAAGTATTAGCAAACAGCTTAACCGCTTCCGCTTCGGTAAATCCCATAAACAGAGTGTCGATATCGGGTTTAATTGCTCCCTCCTGCAAAAGCTGTGCAAAGGTATGTGCAGCTTCGGAAAGCGTTTCGTCCTCTGTATCAGTGCCGACAATAATGCGGCTCGGGTACAAATTATCATACAAAGCCTTCGATTCCCTCAGGAACTCAGGACTAAAAATTATATTTTTACTTCCTGTCTTTTTTCGGATAGACTCCGTATAGCCGACCGGAATAGTTGACTTAATAACCATAATAGCATTCGGGTTATATTTTGTAACAAGCTCAATTACAGCTTCAACAGCCGATGTATCAAAGAAATTCTTTTTGCTGTCGTAATTTGTAGGAGTTGCTATAACAACAAAATCGGCATTTTCATAAGCCTCTTTTGCATCTAAGGTTGCAATCAGGTTCAAATCCTTTTCTGCAAGGTATTTTTCAATATATTCGTCCTGAATGGGACTTTTCCTGTTGTTGATAAGCTCGACCTTTTCGGGAACTATATCAACAGCATATACCTTATGATTCTGTGAAAGAAGCACTGCGATTGACAAACCTACATAGCCTGTACCGGCAACTGCAATATTCAAATTTTTTAACTCTTTCATACTATCTCCTTAAGCGAATTTAGCTATAATAATCTGCATACCACTCGGCGAATTTCCTTAAACCTGTTCTCAAGCTTGTAGACGGCTTAAACCCGAAATTTTCTTCAAGTGCCGCTGTATCCGCATACGTAACGGGAACATCACCCGGCTGCATAGGAACTAATTTCTTATGAGCTTCAAAGTCATAATCCTTGGGAAGCACGCCTGCACGAACAAGCTCCTCCTGAAGAATATTCACAAAATCCAGAAGATTTTCTGGGTTGCTGTTCCCTATATTATAAACCGCATACGGAGGTATCGGCAAACCGTCTTCACCGTTTTTCCTTTCGGGTGCTTTCTTCATCACACGAACAATGCCCTCAACTATGTCATCGATATAGGTGAAATCACGTTTACAGTTACCGTAATTAAATATTTCAATAATTTTATTATTTTTTAATTTATTTGTAAATCCGAAATAAGCCATATCAGGTCTGCCCATAGGACCGTAAACCGTAAAGAAACGAAGTCCCGTTGACGGAATATTATAAAGCTTTGAATATGCATGGGCAATCAGTTCATCGGATTTTTTTGTAGCCGCATACAGCGAAACAGGATTATCAACCTTATCATCTACAGAATAAGGCACTTTCTTATTTGAACCGTAAACAGACGAACTGGACGCATAAACCAAATGTTCAACCCCTGCCGCATTGTTATCATAAGAATGACGGCAAGCTTCCAAAATATTATAAAACCCGATTATATTTGATTCGATATAGGCATCGGGATTTGTAATAGAATAACGGACACCCGCCTGAGCCGCAAGATTTACAACTATCTCGGGCTTATATTGTTCAAATATCGAATTAACCAATGCTTTATCGGCAATGCTGCCCTTAACAAAAACAAAGGAAGGATTTTTTGATAATTCTTCAAGTCTTGCTTCTTTTAATCCGACATCGTAATAATCATTCATATTATCTATTCCGATAACGGTTACGGCTTCTTCGTTTGAGTAAAGCTGTTTCACAAGACCGGCACCGATAAATCCGGCTGCACCCGTAACAAAAATTGTTTTACCTTTTAATTCGATGTTTTGCATTTTATAATAACTCCTGACAAAAAATGACATCTTTGATTTAAATCAGTTAATTTCTTGTATACATTTATGCAAATATATTTTCAAATTTGTAATAATGCCGCTGTATTTCTTACAATTTTAAAATTTCGCATAAATAAACAGTTTAAAAAGTTCCTTTAATATTATAAGAATAAAAAAGAATATTGTCAATAGGGAAATAAAAACAATCACTAAAATCAATTTTTTATCTAACATCATAAAGTTACAAACAAATTAAACTATCAAAATTTGCTAAAATTTATAAAAGCTAACATATATTAAGAAAAATCACATATTTAATATCATACTATATAATATTTTGATATAAACAAATGAAATTTACCATTGTTTTTATACTCGAAAGCGTTAAGATTTAGCACTTTTCTTTCTTAGACCGGCAATTCGCTACGCTGTTGCCTTTGTTGTTTTGTACGGATAGATACGTTTTTTTGTATATGCTTTTATTTTTATGCTCTTTTGTTTCGTCAGCGAGCAGGGCTCTGCCCCTGCTGGTGCAAGACCACTAGGAACACCTACCAATCAGTCTACGCCTAACGGCTTGACTTTTTGGGGTGTTCCGTCGCCCGCAAGCTTTAAAAAGCTTGACCAAACTTTAACATGCTAAATCTTTTAGATTTTGAGTAAAAACATATCTTCACGTATTTTCAACGAATACTGCCCGCCGTTGCCTGTTATTCCAACAACGACATAACAGCCTCCGTTGACATATTCATAATATCGCCGTCGCCGTTTACTGCAACATCAAACAAATCCGACTTCTTCTGCTGTAATTCTCTTATTTTCTCTTCGATAGTATTCTTAACAATCAGCTTATAAATCTGCACGTTATTCTTCTGACCAATTCTGTAAACACGGTCGGAAGCCTGATTCTCAGCCGAAACATTCCACCACGGGTCATAGTGAATAACAATATCCGCACCCGTAAGGTTAAGACCCGTTCCGCCTGCTTTCAAGGAAATAAGAAATACTCCGATATCATTTTCGTTAAATTCATTAACAAGCTTCAATCTTTCACGAGCTTTCGTCTTGCCCGTCAACATATAATAGCTGATGTTTTCTTCATTGAACCGCTGCGAGATTATATCCAGCATACTTGTAAACTGCGAGAACAAAAGTATCTTATGTCCTGCCTCGATACAGTTCTTTACAAGCTCAATGCACTGCTCCAGCTTTGCACTGCCGCCGTTATAATTTTCGTAAACAAGTGCAGGGTCACAGCAAAGCTGTCTTAAACGTGTGAGCATTGCAAGTATTTTAATCTTGTCGCTGTTGTCAAGGGATTTCAGCTCTCCAAGAATCTGAACGGCATTAGCAGTGTAAATTTTCTTCTGCTCCTTTTCCATTTCCGTGTACAGAATTGTTTCCGTTTTCTCGGGAAGCTCCGTGAGAACCTCCTTTTTAAGTCTACGCAAAATAAAAGGTGAAGTAAGTCTTTGAAGAGATTTCACGGACTTTTCGTCATTCTTTTTTACAATCGGAGTTTCGTAATTCTTCTTGAAATAACTGTAATTGTAAAGATATCCGGGCATTACAAAATCAAAAATACTCCACAGCTCCGCAAGTGTATTCTCAACAGGCGTACCAGTAAGAGCAAACCTCAAATCACTTTTTATAGCCTTAACTGCCTTTGCAGACTGAGTATTGTGATTTTTAATATTCTGTGCTTCATCAATAAATTGAATAGCAAATGTCATATTTTCGTATTTATCGATATCACGCAAAATAGTGGAATACGAGGTTATAATAACATCATATTTATCTATATCTTCAAACAGCGTTTTTCTTTCGGCAGCCGGACCGTTCAAGCAAAGTGTATCAAGCGACGGTGCAAACTTCTTGATTTCGTTCTCCCAGTTAATCGTAAGAGAAGACGGACTTATAACCAAAAACTGTTTATGTTCCTCCGAATTTTCCTTTGCACTGAGCATAAGAGCTATTGCCTGAATGGTTTTACCCAGACCCATATCATCTGCCAAAATTCCTCCCAGACGATATCTGCTGAGAGTTCTGAACCACTCAAAGCCAAACTTCTGATAGTCACGCATAATATTTTCAAGCGACTCGGGAACACTCTGTTCATCGTCAAAATTAAGAGAATTTTCATATGATTCTATCAGTTTCTTGAAATCTCTGCTCCGTGAAATTCTCATCGATTCAAGATTACCTTGCAGACTGTTCAGATAAATCATTCTGTACATAGGAACAGAAATATGGTCTTTCAAAAACATTTTATCCGTGATGTTAAGTTCCTTAGTTACTAAGTTCAATTCGTCCATACTTTCGTTTATAAGCGAAAACGAACCGTCCTTGAAACGATAATACTTTCTGCCCAGACGATACGCTTGCAGAAGCTCCAGCAATTCTTCTTTTGAATAGCCCTCTGCATCGAAATTAAGCTCCAGAAGTCCGCTTGCCGTTCTCACACCAACGTTCGCACGAACAGGCGGTCGGACATTAATTCTCTTAAAACGGTCGCTGACGAAAAGCTCCATATTCTTTGAAAGTACGGACATACCCGTTGAAATAAACTCAAAGATATTATTTTCATCGGTTATTGTAAACGGGTGAGTATCATCGTCTTCGTTCACTTCAAAATATTTTGTGACTAAATTAAGTGCAATAGTTTCACTTGCCTTATCACAAAAAGGATTTTTAGATGTATCATAAAATGCAGGGTAACTTTTCTCCTCATACATATATTCAAGACGGCTGCATATTTCATCGGAGGAATTAACATCTATATACAAGCAAGCATTCATCTGAGGGGGAATTATATCCTCGGGCAAATCGGAACACTCAATATTCACATATTTTTCAATTTGCTTGATAACTGAGTTGTAGAAAGACGGTATATCATTTTTACCGATAAAGATTTTCTTTGAAGAAGGCATACTTCGCATAAAAGGAACTACACTGTTAATGAACTTTGACTCGGTAACATATAAAGTTCCCGTTGGTTCTGAAATAAAGTATCCGTGAGAACCGTATCCCAGATAAATCAAAGAATGTTTCATTGTAATCATCATTCTGTGCTTATCATCGCCCTTAATGACGATATCGATAGGCGGATTCTGATGCTCAATCTCGTATTTCTTACCGCTTATATCGAGCGGCTCGTCCTTGAATATATCGAGAAATGTTTCAAAATATTCATCAGAAAGACGAAAAAACTTTCTGTCGCCTGTTCTGTTACGCTGGTCATAGTAAATTGAAACTGCCAAATCGAGAAATCTTCTGCTTTTTTCGTCAATTGAATTATAGCTGTGACGGAATGAAAAATTTTTTCCGTACTTTCTTGTATAACCATATTGAAAATCATTGAGAAGAGTACTTATGTCATTCACAACATAGGTCTTCTCTCTTCCTATTTTCAGCTTAAACAGCAGCTGATTCTCATAAAAGGACATCTCGGGAACAATCCGCACAAGCTGCTCCTCGCTGCTAAAAACCGCATAATCGGTGTAACTATTGATAATATCCGAAACCTCGGGTGAACTGCCTGTTGATATTTCCTCTTCAAAAACATTTTGCATATGAAGCAGTACAGCATACATATGTTTGCATTTATACAAATTTCCTTCGGCAAAGGGACAAGTACAGCTAAGAGAGGTAATATTACCCGACGGTGTAATATGCAGATCCACAGTATACAAATTCTTTTTGCTGCCTTTTACAAGAGCTTGATACTCTCCCTTTTTTATTCTTTTGACAGATTTGATTCTGTTTTCATTATAATATTCCGTTCCACTATTTCTTACATTAAAATAAAAGGAACTTTTAAAGTTATTAATATCCATTATTTCCTCCGAAAATTATCAATAAAATATTTGCGGTGATCTCATTTTTCTAATTATATCATATAAGCAGTAATTTTTCAATATAAGAAAGAAATATGTCGAATATAAATTTCTCAAAAAAGAGGTCAATGAACATAAAGCCCATTGACCTTTTTCTAATAGATTAGGTTGCGAGATTATTCCTCGTCCTTCTTCGGCTTTGCACCGGAGAGAACCAATTTAATGCCTTCGTTCACTCTGTCATAATCCTGAGTGATTGTTTCGAGGTAATCTCTGCCCTTTGGTTCGAGGTGGTAATATTTACGCAATCTCTTACCAACAATTTCCATTCTGTCGGAAATTACACCTTTTTCGATAAGACGATAAAGTGTCGGATAAAGAGAACCCTCCGGCATAACAAATCTCTCGTCACTTCTTACTTTCAATTCCTGTGCAATCTGATAGCCATACATATCCTCGTCCTGCAAGAGGTAGAGAATCAAAAGCTCAGATGTACTCTTTTTTAAGCTTTCTGAAATACCCATAGTTTTTTTCTTCCTTTGTAAAGAATGTACATATTATATCATAACTTCAAGCACTGTCAACAAATTTTCAATTTCCAAACATCAGCCCCAGGCACTAAAAAGCCAACATTTAAAAACTTTCCAATGTGTTGAAATCAAATTTTTCGACACCCAAAATCGACAAAATTCGACCGCAATAACTTGAAAACAGATACCAAGATTTATCTTTATATTATTAATTATACTATAAAAGCAAAAGAATGTCAATACAAATATTATATCTTTTATCTAAATTATTACGTAAAATATTTTTACATTTTCATTAAATTGTAAATGGCTTAAATATAATATATAAGATTACATAAAATGCTCCAATAGAATTTTCAAACCTATAAGGCTCAATATAACACCGCCGACAATTCCGGCTTCTTTTTCGAAGCGACCTCCGAATTTTGCACCAATCCGCACACCCAGAATTGACAGAACAAACGTGACAATTCCGATTATTACACACGAAAATAAAATATTACTGTTCAGGAAAGCAATTGTAATTCCCACAGCAAGTGCGTCCATACTTGTTGCAACCGCCAGAAAAAGCAGCTCATTATAATCTATACTGTAACTCACCGATACTTCTCTTTCGGAATTTTCAACAGACTCCTTTATCATTTTTCCTCCGATATACAACAGCAAAATGAACGCTATCCAGTGGTCAAAGCTGTCGATATATTTTTGAAACTGAGTTCCGAGAATCCAACCCACAAAAGGCATAAATGCTTGAAAGCCGCCGAAAAACAGAGCTATCGTAAGTGAAGCGGAAATGTTTGTCTTTTTCATTTCCAATCCTTTGCAGATTGACACAGCAAACGCATCCATCGAAAGTCCGATTGCAATAAAAACCAATTCCGCAATGCTCATATTAAAACTCCTTAATATCATATTTACCTTTAATATTTATTCAATACAAAGCAATTATATGATTTAAGAAATTTTAAGATTCACCAAATCAATTTATCAATTCAATTTTCAGTTTAAAGAGCTTTCCTGCCATATGACGATAAAGCTTCATATATTCATCATAGGTTATCGGTTTGTCAAAGGCAAGAATTTCCATCTCAACTCCGAACAGATTTACAGAAAAGCCGCAAGGTGAAAGACCGTTTTTCAGATAGAACTGTTTCCTTTTCTTTCTGATCTCCAAATCCCCGCATGGTTTTTCAGTAGTTTCGATTTCAAGGAACAGCCGTTTACCCTTATACTTTTCACGAGCAAGTTCAAGTGCCTTTGAACCGACTCCACTGCCACGAAGCTCGGGACATACCGCAAGATAATCAACCAACACAAGTTCATCGCAAATAACCGTGATAAACAATCCGCAAAAATCCTTGCCGTCCGACAGCTCATACAATTCCATTTTTCCGCAGTGCTGCCAATATTTCATCAGATAATACGGCTTACGCTCGCTATTCGGAAAGGAAGCATTGTAAAGAGCCTTAAACGCTTTTTTATTTTTAGGTTGAACCGAATTGATTTCGAGCATCAAAGTCACTCCGAGATAATATCGTAACACAGCGTACACTCATTTTAACCATACGCTATATACATTAATTATATAATACAACAATTTACGGCAAATGTCAAGTTATTTATAAAAATTTAACACTTATTTTTTTATTATGAAAATAAAATAATGTTATTTATTTCACAGCCGGCATTTACGAGAAGCTTATCCCTGTTACAGTATCCTCAAGGACGGTAAAATTAAGTATTCTGTCACCTAATGTATATGTGTAACCAAACTCAGCGTCACCGAATGCACGGAGCAAATCTTCCGTAGTCGAACCAATTCCGATACCCTTGGAGATGTAATATCCGTAGTTGTTAATGGTAATGTTGGTAATGATTTCGTTATCCTCATTGCCGTTTGTGGTTATTTCACATTCGTTATAGTAGTAAACATTTCCTACCTTATTATTGGGACCTCCGAGCAAATCATCAGCCGTTTTAAAATCCTGACCAACCTGTATCGAGCTGCCGTTCACAGGAAATGCCATATCGGAATATTCAAACGACCCCTTTTCAATTTCGGAGTCCGTATCTTCCGTTTCGGAATCGGTTGAATCATTTTCGGAATCGAACCACTCTGTATCTGTGTTTGTATCTGTATCGGAATCGTAGCTTGAATCCGTATAGTTTTCGCTGCTTACGGAACTGCTGCTTTCCGCAGCAGACATTGCTTTTGAGGAAACTGCTGCCGAAGCCTTGCTTGTTGTACTCTTAATAGTTGTAGATTTACTGCTTGAGCTGTTTGCAGCCTTCGATGAAGCACTTGAAGAAACCGCCTTTTTCGCAGTAACGGTTGTGGTATTGCTTTTATCAGAATCGCTGTTTTCGTTTCGGCTTTCTATCTTGCCTTCCTTATCCTCGGCACTGTCTGTATCGGTTTGACTTTCCACGCTGCTTCCGGACTGTTCGTCTTCCTTAGGGTCTTCGTCTTCATCTTCCTTTGAGTTTTCTGCGTCACTGTCGTCATAGAGAACTCTTGAATATCCGTCATCGTCATAGTTAGCTTTCTTGCTTCCGCAAGCTGTAAACGAGGAAACAAGCAGAAGTGCAGCTAACATAATCAATATTGCTTTCTTCATAACCAATTACGCCTTTCATTAGTTGTTTAACAAATCATATTAATTTGCAGATAATTGATTTTAATAATTTAAAATCATCTCAATACAATAATGCAGTAACAAGACAGTTCGTCTATATTACCTAATTGTAATTTTAGTACAAATTTGTATTTTTGTCAATATACCAAATAATATAAAGAAATATAAAATTATATGAACATTGAAATAATAAATTCATATTTAGTGCGATTGCAACAAATTATCTGTTTTTATAACAAGAGAATTTATAAATTTGCCCATACAAATTCATATCTTTTTATTAATAATTTGTAATGTTTTGTAACTTTGTAACAATTTAATACATATGAATTTTACAAAGTTTGTCGCAAAAAACATTCAAGGCGGACATCAAAAGATATCCGCCCTGTTTTATAAAATTATATCAATGTCGTTAAGAGTAGGCTTTTACATTTAAAAGCTCTTCCGCTTTCGCAACCTCTTCATCGGTCGGTGCAACTGCATCTTTAAGCTGATAGTCAATGCCGATTTTCTCCCACTTAGGAACACCCAAAGCGTGATACGGAAGAATTTCAACTTTTTCAACAGTCTTAAGCTTAGAGATAAACTCCGCCATAGCTTTTAAATCCTCTTCACCGTCGGTAAGTCCGGGAACAAGAACGTGTCTTATCCACATTTTTTTACCGTGGTCTGAAAGCCACTGTGCCATTTCTTTGATATTGTCATTACCCTTTCCGGTAAGTGCTTTGTGTTTTTCGTAAGTCCATTCCTTAAAGTCAAGAATAATCAAATCGGTATACTTCATAAGTTCTTCAAATTTGCCGAGCCAAGCCTCTTCCATTGTAAAAGGCTGACCTGCGGTGTCTATAGCTGTATGAACCTTTTTCATCTTTGCAATTTTAAAGAATTCCGTCACGAAATCAATCTGGAGTAATGGTTCACCGCCGCTGACAGTGATTCCTCCATTATCTTTCCAGTACTGCCTATAGCGATATACCTTGTCAAAAAGCTGTCTTGCAGTCCACTGAGAACCACCGCCCGCCCAAGTTTCGGGATTATGGCAATACTTACATCTCAACGCACAGCCTTGTAAAAACACTACATATCTTACGCCGGGACCGTCCACAAGCCCGAAGCTTTCGAGCGAGTGGACATTTCCCTTTATAATGTTCTGTTCGTAATTGTAAGCCATTTTATCGAATTATCTGTACTTATGGCAAGTACGTGCAATAACGTCTTCCTGCTGCTTTCTTGTAAGGTTGATAAACTTAACAGCATAACCCGATACACGGATTGTGAAGTTAGCATACTCCTCTTTCTCGGGATGCTCCATGCAGTCGATGAGCTTCTCAGTACCGAATACGTTTACGTTGAGGTGATGAGCACCCTGATTGAAGTAACCGTCCATTACCTGTACAAGGTTTGTAACTCTCTCGCCCTCTTCGTGACCAAGAGCATCGGGGCTGATTGTCTGAGTATTGGAGATACCGTCGAGAGCCCATGTGTAAGGAAGCTTTGCAACAGAGTTGAGTGAAGAAAGAAGACCGCTCTGCTCTGCACCATAACTCGGGTTAGCACCCGGAGCAAAAGGCTTACCTGCCTTACGTCCGTCAGGTGTAGCACCTGTAGCCTCACCGTATACAACGTTAGATGTGATTGTGAGGATAGAAGTTGTAGGCTCGGAGTTACGGTATGTGTGATGTGTCTTAACCTTATCGATGAATGTTCTGAGAAGCCATACAGCGATTTCATCTGCACGGTCGTCATCGTTGCCGTAACGTGGGAAGTCACCCTCAACCTCATAATCAAGAACGATACCGTCCTCGTTGCGGATTGTCTTAACCTTAGCGTACTTGATAGCACTGAGTGAATCTACAACGTGTGAGAAACCTGCGATACCTGTTGCGAAAGTACGGCGAACATCTGTATCGATAAGAGCCATCTCGGCAGCCTCGTAGTAGTACTTATCGTGCATATAGTGGATAAGGTTCAATACGTTTACATACATACCTGCAAGCCAATCCATCATATCAAGATACTTCTCGATAACCTCGTCGTAATCAAGGTACTCGGAAGTAATCGGAGCGTACTTCGGACCTACCTGCTCAAGCTCTTTCTCGTCAACACCGCCGTTGATAGCGTAAAGCAAGCACTTAGCAAGGTTAGCACGAGCACCGAAGAACTGAATCTCCTTACCTGTCTGTGTAGCGGATACGCAGCAGCAGATAGAGTAATCGTCACCCCAAACAGGCTTCATAACGTCATCGTTCTCATACTGGATAGAACTTGTCTTGATTGAGATGTAGGCTGCATACTTCTTGAATGTTTCAGGAAGCTTTGAAGAATAAAGAACTGTGAGGTTCGGCTCGGGTGAAGGACCCATATTCTCAAGTGTGTGCAGGAAACGGAAGTCATTCTTTGTTACCATTGAACGACCGTCCATACCAATACCTGCAACTTCGAGTGTAGCCCATACCGGGTCACCGGAGAAGAGCTGATTGTAAGACGGAATACGAGCAAACTTAACCATACGGAACTTCATAACGAGGTGGTCGATAAGCTCCTGAGCCTGCTCCTCTGTGAGAGTACCGTTATCGAGATCTCTCTGGATATAGATGTCAAGGAATGTTGAAACACGACCAACGCTCATTGCAGCACCGTTCTGAGTTTTGATTGCACCGAGGTAACCGAAATAGAGCCACTGAACAGCCTCTTTAGCGTTTGTAGCAGGCTGAGAGATATCAAAACCGTAGCTTGCAGCCATAGCCTTGATACCCTTAAGAGCTGCAATCTGCTGTGCAATCTCTTCACGCTGACGGATAACATCGTCAAGCATTGTGCCGTCGCCGCAGTTAGCAAAATCCTTCTGTTTCTGAGTAATAAGGAAATCGATACCGTAAAGAGCGACTCGGCGATAGTCACCGACGATACGTCCACGACCGTAAGTATCCGGCAAACCTGTGATGATGTGTGCATGACGGCACTTCTTCATCTCGGGAGTGTAAGCCGAGAATACTGCGTCACTGTGAGTACGGCTGTACTCTGTGAAAATCTTATGAAGCTCGGGGGCTGGTGTATAACCGTTTGTTGTACAAGCCTGCTCTGCCATTCTGATACCGCCGAAAGGCATAAATGCTCTCTTAAGCGGCTTATCTGTCTGCAAACCTACGATCTGCTCAAGATCCTTAAGCTCCTCGCTGATGTAACCGGGCTTATGAGAAGTAAGGGTAGAAACAATCTCGGTATCCATATCGAGAATGCCGCCCTTAGAATGCTCTTCCTTCTGGAGCTTCTGAAGTTCGCCCCAGAGTTTATCGGTAGCTTCCGTAGGACCTGCAAGGAACGACTCATCGCCGTCATACGGCTGATAGTTCTTCTGAATAAAATCACGTACATTAACTTCTTCCTGCCAAAGGCGACCTTCAAAGCCTTCCCATTGAGTAAAATTAACCATTTACTTTTTCCTCCTTATATGGCTGTGGTGAATTAAATCGGCGGAATTTAATCGAACAGCAAAGCAAGCGTCCCTAACCGCAGGCTTTGCATAAACTCATACGCACCACGCAAAATCCCCCGCTTTGTTTCCCTATCAACAAAGCAAGCTATTCAAATCCGCCGTCTAATAATATAATAACATTTTTTCGAGAAAAATCAAGAGTTATTTTTAATTTTTTGAAAATTATTCTGATTTATTTTATTAATAATTCGATTTTTTATTTTAAACAACCGCAAAAACGATACCGAATAAAAATTTTCACATTATTTATCAATCGTTTATATTCATCTCAAATTAACTTTAGTTTCAAATACAATTGATTAATATTTATTTTTGAATTACAGGTGGAATTCCTCCTGTAGTTATATAACTTTTCCACAGCTTATTTAATTCAGAAGTCGCTTTAACAGAATAAATACCTACAAACAGAATAAGAATACCGCCTGTTTTTCCAAATAAAACAAGGCATACAATAATATTAATAATAGAATAAACCAATATAGCAACAGCACAAGCAAAACTCTTCTTGAAATGTATACCAAGGGAAAGTCCCAGCAAGATTGCTACATCTATCAGACCCGACGGATTACCCAAAACCAAATTAAAAACAGCAGTAATACCGGCACAAACATATCCTGTAATAGCGGAAGATTTTATACTCTTATTAATGCTGTCAAACATTGGCAATTGAACGAATTGATCCTTTGTGAGATTGGGTGCACACGGAATAAGCGGCTGACCGTTCGGATCACTCAACGGCTGATTAAAATTATTATCGGGAAACGCATTCGGAATAGGAGGAACATCATTCATCGGCGGATTAAAATTTCCGTTCGGCTGATTAAACTGTTGACCGAAATTCGGGTCGGGATTCTGCGGCTGATAAAAGTTGTTGTTCGGAGCATTGTTATAATTCTGCTGCGGAGGGGAATTCGGCACGTATGACTGATTATAAGTCAAATCCTCGCTGTCTGCAAGAACCGTTCCCTGCGAAATCGGAACAGGCGAACCGCAGACACTGCAAACTCTTGTACCGTTCGGCAAATCGAAGCCGCAATATTGACATTTCATATTATTTCACCTCTTATATTATTTTTGTTTTTTAATTGTAAGGTCGGGAATCATACCTATAGACTGATAACTTTTCCAATAATCATTTAATTTTCTGACCGAGCGGAAAGAAAGTACAGCCATAACAATCGAAAGCACTCCAGCAACCCATATATCAACCATAAACGACATCACTGCATTCACGATAAAGCAAATCATTACGGCAACAGAAACCTTGATATCCTTTAATCTATACTGCACAATAGCCGCCGCTATAGAAACCGCTATTATAATCCAGTAAATTCCACCGGGATATTCGTCCTGCTGTGAGGCTATTTCCGAAAATCCTCCGAAAACAGCCATAGCAGACATCACCAAAACAACACAATATATAAGAAGTGCATTTGTTGCCTTTTTCAGCTGCGGAAGCTTAAAAAATTCTTTTCTTGTAAGATTCGGTGCAAGTCGAACAAGGGGTCTTCCGTCACCGGAAAGCTGCTGACCGCCGAAATCATTGTTCTGTTGAAAGTTCTGTACAGGCTGACCGTTAAAGCCCTGCGGCGTATCATATGCAGGCGGAACAAAATTGTTCGCAGGTGGATTGTAACTCGGATTATTATTATTTTGGAAATATTGATTTGCATCTTTTTTTATTGTTTCACTGGAAACAATCGGTTTGTGAGCCTGCGGATTTGAAACAGGAGAACCGCAAACATTACATATTGTCAAATTATCGGAAATCTCCGAACCGCAATATTGACATTTCATTTATAAAACCTCCTAGTATATAAGAATATTTTATCATAAAATCAGAGTAAATGCAACTCAAAAATTGTAGGTTTTAGAAAAAATTTTAAGCGATAATGTGATTTAATAGTGCAGAATACTCTCTTTAAAAATTATATCACAGTTCCACAGCAAACGTTAGATTTAATTTTACCCGATTCACTGTTAATTTTACCCGAAAGGAGATTTTTATTTTTGGAAGTCAATTATTAATTAACCGTCCGTTATAATCAAGCTCATAATAATTATTTTCCCAATCATAAAGCATTATTTTTTCATCGTCAAATTCAAACGGTTTGTTTTCGTTCTGCGACACAAAAATATCTCTGCCCATAAAATACCACAGACATTGAAAATCGAAATCAAGCATAGTAATCTGCATTTCTCCGTAAATCAAGTAGCCGTGCTTACAGCGGTATATGCCGTAATTTGTGCCGTTTTCGGGAAGCTTTACTTTTTTCACAATATTGTAATCGGAAAGGCTTATGCTTGTGAGATTATTATTCTGCATAACGGTCAAAACATCATCATTCAAAACGTCACAGTCAAAGTCGTAGGAAAAATAATCACCGACTAAAGCAATTCTTAGTGCATTAGTGCCGTTATCAATTTCCACTGAAAGAGTTTTGTAAAAATCATTCGGTGCAATGTCACGTGCATATAATATTTTATCATAGTGAAAAGGATTATCGGCGGAGTTCACGGTAAACGTATCGTCAAGCGTGATTTTTACCGAGAATTTTTCGTTTTGTAGAAGCATTACTTCACCTCGTTCAATACCCCGATTTCATCGAAGTATTTTCCTTTGTAATTAATTTCTAAAACAAACTTTATTTTTTCGGGAGTAACTTCATCTACAATTACCAAATTCGGCTCTGTAGCAAAATAGCCGTAATACTCCATTTCCGTTTGAAAGTCCTGATTAAGACGTGTAAGTGAATAGATATTGACAATAAAATTTTTACCGTCAACTTCAACCTTCAATCCACTCAAATAACCCTTGCATTCGGCTTCAAAAATATCACGCTCGGATAATTCATCAAATCTAATATTTATCATAATGTTCCCCCCAACCGTTTAAACCAAGAGATTTAATATACAGCGGATAATCGGTATAGCTGTAATCAACGTCCACATCGCCGTTTATTCCCTCAACAGTGCCCGTGGAATACTGCCACATCACATACGCACCTTTATACGCAACATCGCCCGACCACTGAGCCAGCCAACAATCATATTTCTGCTTTATATCATTGTTTAAATAATTTGTTGCAAAATATGTAGACATATAAAATGCGGAATAATATCCATTATCACTAATTGTACTGCAAAATGTTTCCATAAGAGCCGAACAGAAATCCCTGCCCTTTTCAAACTGGTAGAGATTTTCGATATCATAAAAAATCGGATATTCAAACTGTTTTCCGTCTATGGCACGAAGACAGGATTCTGCCTCTTTTCTCGCCTGCTCGACATTCTCCGCAAAGGAATACCAATAAACTCCGACATTAAGACCTGCCGCTTTTGCCTTTGCGTAATTCCTCTCAAAATACGCATCAACACCTTGACGGCGAGGGTCGATATTCGGGTGATTTTCGGCAGGATTATCCGTCGCACCGCCTGCCCTGATTATTACGAAATCAATTCCGCTTCGCTTTACCTTTTCAAAATCGATATCTCCCTGCCAGAAAGAAACGTCTATACCGTTCACGGCTTTAGTATATCTGAAAGGTTTTCCGACTGTCAATGAAGTATCCAGCAGGGAAACGGACATTCTCAATATGGTGAGTGCATCAAAGCTGTCGGATTTTCCGTCACCGTTCATATCGGCACGGTGAAATTGTTCGTCCGTAAGTGTTTCAAGATTTACAGAGGCTCTCAGAACAAACAAAGCGTCTGCCGCATCAACCGAGCCGTCCGCATCTACATCGCCCAAGGCTGCCGACAAAACCGCTGCGTTTGCCGTTGTTACACTACCCATAATCAACATAACAAAAACAAGAAAAGCGGCTATTTTCTTTTTCAGCATTTTAAATCCTCCTGTGACTTTTTCGATAAGTGATCACTGTATAATTATAATACAAAAACAGATTTTTGTAAACCGATTTTATAAACTTTTCTTAAAACAACTTGTAAACTTTCTGTGTGAAAAACAGATTACAGATTTAGGCAATGAAAAAATCCCACTCTGTACAAATAACAAAGTGGGATAATATTTAAATATTAATAAATCTCTATTATCAAAAACACCTTAGAACTTTATCTTATCCGAAATGTACTCAACGAGCTTATCGATAGAAACTCTCTCCTGCTGCATTGTATCTCTGTCACGAACAGTAACACAGCCGTCCTCCAGAGAATCAAAATCATAAGTAACACAGAACGGTGTACCGATTTCGTCCTGACGGCGGTATCTCTTGCCGATTGAGCCTGTTTCATCATAATCGGTCATAAAGTTCTTTGAGAGAAGCTCGTGAACCTCTCCAGCCTTTTCGGAAAGCTTCTTTGAAAGCGGAAGAACACAAGCCTTAAACGGAGCAAGTGTCGGGTGGAAACGAAGAACTACACGTGAATCTTTCTCGTCAATCTGCTCTTCATCGTAAGCATCAACCAAAATTGCAAGAAACAATCTCTCAACACCAAGCGACGGCTCGATAACATACGGAACGTATCTTTCGTTAGTTTCGGGGTCAAAATAGTCAATATTCTTGCCGCTTGTATTGATATGCTGAGTGAGGTCGTAGTCGGTTCTGTCGGCAACACCCCATAGCTCGCCCCATCCGAACGGGAACAGATATTCAAAGTCGGTTGTACCCTTTGAATAGAAACAAAGCTCCTCGGCGGAGTGGTCACGAAGACGGAGATTCTCCTCCTTAATGTTGAGGGAGTAAAGCCAGTCACGGCAGAAAGCTCTCCAGTATTCAAACCATTCGAGGTCGGTGCCGGGCTTGCAGAAAAATTCAAGCTCCATTTGCTCAAACTCTCTCACACGAAATATAAAGTTACCCGGAGTAATTTCGTTTCTGAACGACTTGCCAATCTGTGCAACGCCGAACGGAACTTTCTTTCGGGTAGTTCTCTGGATATTTGCAAAATTGACGAAGATACCCTGAGCCGTTTCGGGACGAAGATAAAGCTCGCTCTTGCTGTCTTCCGTAACACCCTGAAAGGTTTTGAACATAAGGTTAAACTGTCTGATATCTGTAAAGTTAGCCTTGCCGCAGTTCGGGCAAACGATATTCTTTTCTTTGATGTATTCAGTCATCTGCTCGTTAGTCCAGCCTGCAACGTTTGTACCGTCAAAATCCTCGATAAGGTTGTCGGCACGGTGACGTGTTTTACACTCACGGCAGTCCATAAGCGGGTCGGAGAAGCCGCCGAGATGACCTGATGCCACCCAAGTCTGCGGATTCATAAGGATAGCGGAATCAAGACCAACATTATACTTATTCTCCTGAACGAACTTTTTAAGCCACGCATTCTTAATATTGTTTTTGAGCTGCATACCGAGCGGACCGTAATCCCATGTATTGGCAAGACCGCCGTAAATCTCACTGCCCGGATATACAAAACCTCTGCCCTTACAAAGTGCAATGATTTTTTCCATTGTCTTTTCTGTATTTTTCATTTATTATTCCTCCTCATAAGCATTATGATTACTAATCTATTAGTTCATCTATCATATCAAAATCGGTAATCTCGGTATTGCTGTTAGTTTTAAAAATAAGAAGCTTACTGAATACATAGTTAAGTATAATAACAACGACCGAAACTATAATTTTGGATATATCATGGTCAATTGAAAAGCTGTCAACCAAAATAACCATACCGAAAAGGCTAAGACTGAATGTTAAAAATCTCGAAAAGAAAAATTTAATAGCTTCCTTTCGCATATGGCGGCTGTTTTCGCTTTTACTTTTGAATACAAAATATTTATTTGTGAAAAACGCAAATGTAACGGAAAGGATAAAAGATACAGTGTTTGCAATCACAACATTTGCAGA